>JAXDMU010000171.1:0-9374 GCA_034665905.1 Aliidongia sp.
CGATCGATACCGCCAAGGCGATGGCGATCCTGGCGGCCAATGGCGGGCGAATCCGCGACTACAAGGTGCCGAACCCGATCCCGCTGGCGGGCCTGCCGCTGCTGGCGATTCCGACCACGGCCGGAACTGGGTCGGAGGTGACGAAATTCACTGTCATCACCGATGTCGAGACCGACGAGAAGATGCTGATCGCCGGGCTGGGCGTGACGCCGGTCGCGGCGATCGTCGATTTCGAGCTGACGCTGACCGCACCCCTGCGCCTGACCGCCGATACCGGCATCGATGCGCTGACCCATGCGATCGAAGCCTATGTCAGCCGCAAAGCCAACCCGTTCAGCGACGGCATGGCGCTTCAGGCGATGCGCGCGATCGCGCGGCATCTGCGCACCGCCTGCGCGGAGCCGCAGAACCGGGCCGCGCGCGAGGCGATGATGCTGGCGGCGACCCAGGCGGGCATGGCGTTTTCCAACGCCTCGGTGGCGCTGGTTCATGGCATGAGCCGGCCGATCGGCGCGTTTTTCCATGTGCCGCACGGCCTGTCGAACGCGATGCTGTTGCCCGAAATCACGGCGTTCTCGATCCCCGCCGCCGTGGCGCGCTATGCCGATTGCGCCCGAGCGATGGGTCTGGCCGATCCGGGCGAGGGCGATCAGGCTGGGGCAGCGCGGCTGGTCGAAGGTCTGCGGCGTTTCAATCGCGATCTGGATGTGCCGAGCCCGGCCCGGTACGGCATCGCACGCGACCGGTTTTTCGAACTGGTGCCGGTGATGGCGCGCCAGGCGCTGGCGTCCGGCTCACCCGGCAACAACCCGCGAATTCCGACCGCAGACGAGATCATCGACCTCTATGCGCGCTGCTATGACTGAGCCTCGGATCGACGGCGATTTCGGCCTGCGCATCGGGCGCGACGGCACCTGGTACTATCACGACTCGCCGATCCGCCGGCTGCCGCTTGCCAAGCTGTTCGCCAGCGTGCTGCGGCGCGAGGCGGATGGCAGCTATTGGTTGGTCACACCGGCCGAGCGCGGGCGGATTCTGGTCGAGGATGCGCCGTTCGTTGCCGTCGAGCTGACCGTTGCGGGCGCCGGTCAGGACCAGATTCTGACCTTCCGCACCAATCTCGACGAGGTGGCGGCGGCGGATGCGGACCATCCGCTGCGGGTCGCGATCGATCCGGCCACCGGTGAACCCAGCCCCTATGTTATGATCTGCGCTGGGCTCGAAGCGCGGCTGGCGCGGCCGGTATTCTATCAGTTGGTCGATCTCGGCCGCGATGAGACAATCGACGGCATTTCTGCCTTCGGCGTATGGAGCGGCGGCAAATTCTTTCCTCTGGGCGATCCGGTTTCAGCCATTTGACGGGCGATTTCGTCGCCGAACGCCTGTCTGTCAGCGCGGCGATAGGCGATCATGATTTGAACCCGCATCTGCGCGGGCGTGCGACCGGCACCTTGCGCCACGCCTCGGTGCTGGTGCCGCTGATCGACCGGCCGGCCGGTCTCACTGTATTGCTGACCGAGCGGACCCAGCATCTGACCAATCACGCCGGACAGATCGCCTTTCCCGGCGGCCGCCAGGAGCCGGAGGATGTCGATGAAATCGACGCGGCCCTACGCGAAACCGAGGAGGAAATCGGGCTGCCGCGCGCCTTCGTGCGGGTGATCGGCCGGCTCGATACCTGTGTCACCGGCACGCTCTATTCTATCACCCCGATCGTCGGGCTGATCCGGCCGCCTTTCCCGCTTCGGCCCGATCCGCACGAAGTGGCCGATGTGTTCGAAGTGCCGCTGAGTTTCATCGCCGATCCGGCCCATCACGAGCGCCGCAGCCGGGATTACGAGGGACGGCCACGGTATTTCTACGTGCTCCCGTTCGAGCAGCGCTACATCTGGGGGGCGACGGCCGGCATGCTGGTCAATCTGGCCCGGCGGCTGGCGGATCCGACATGAGCCCGGCCCGGCACCTCGCACCGCCACCGTGGCTTGCCAATCCGCCGGTGCGTGCGGTGTATGACGCGATCGGCGACGGCCGCTTCGTCGGCGGCGCGGTTCGCGACCTGCTGCTCGGGCGCCCGATCGGCGATCTCGATCTGGCGACACCGCTTCCGCCCGATGCCGTCATGGCGCGGCTGGAGCGGGCCGGCGTCCGCTACGTGCCGACCGGCCTCGCCCACGGCACGGTGACGGCGCTGGCCGGGCACCAACCGATCGAGATCACCAGCCTGCGCCGCGATGTCGAGACCGATGGCCGCCACGCGATTGTCGCCTATACCGACGATTGGGCCGAGGATGCCGCCCGGCGCGATTTCACGATGAACGCGCTTTACCTCGACGGCGCCGGCGCTCTGTGGGATCCGGTCGGCGGGATCGAGGATTGCCTGGCCGGGCGGGTGCGCTTCGTTGGCGATGCCTGGCGGCGGATCGACGAGGATGTGCTGCGCCTGCTGCGCTTCTATCGCTTCCTGGCGTATTACGGCCGCGAACCGGCGGAGGATGACGCGCGCGCCGCGTGCCGAGATCGGGCACCGAAGCTGCACACGCTGGCCGGCGAGCGAATCTCGGCGGAACTGAAGAAGCTGCTCGCGGCGCCGTATCCGGTGCCGGCAATTCTCATGATGATCGAGGATGGCGTGTTGCGCGAGATCCTGCCCGAGCCCGTCGAACCCGAACGCCTTGCCGGCCTCATCCAACTGGAGCCGTCACCCGATCCGATCCGGCGGCTCGCGGCCTTGCTGCCAAAGGGCGACGCAACCACGCTTGCCACCCGTCTGCGTCTGTCGGTCAAGGAGCGCGAGCGGCTACTCGATCTCACTGGCCGGCTCGAAGCGCCGGCATTCGATGCGGACGAGCGGACCCAGCGCCGCGCGCTCTATCGCCTGGGTCGGGAACGGTATTGCGATCTCGTCCTGCTCGCCGCGGCGGCCCAGAGAACAGTGCCGCGCGCCTTGCTGACTCTCGCCCGAAATTGGGAAGATCCGGCGCTTCCCGTGACTGGCACGGATGCGGTGGCGCTGGGCATGCCGTCGGGGGAGCGCATCGGCGAATTGCTCCGCACGGTCGAAGCTTGGTGGATTGAGGGCGATTTCCGCGCCGGGCGGCCGGAATGCCTGGACCGGTTAAACGATCTGGCAGACTCGAGCCGGTCTCACTGAGATGGAGCGCGCGGCAGATTGATCTGCCGCGCGACCTGATCCGGGCCGGTCAGAGTCTGTAAACGGCAATCGCTATCGCGGCTTCGCCGCCGCCTCGTGCTCGGCCGCCAACTCGGCGTCTTTCGCCATCCCCTTGACGAAGCTCGGCCGGCCGGTGATGCGCTTGATGTAATCCGCAATGACCGGATTGGCCGGGACGATGCCGAACATCGTGCCCCAATTGAGCGCCAGCCCCCACAGAATATCGGCCGCCGAGAGTTTGTCGCCCAGCAGATAGGGCGAGGTGGTCAGCCGATCGACCAGCGTGCCGAGCATTACATCGAAGCTGCCATAGGGCGACATGGGCAGCGGACCTGGATCGCGCTTCATCGCCTTGTCGACCAGCGCCGGCTCGTAGCAGGCGGCGTAATAGACCATCCAGCGCAGATAGGGACCGCGCAGCGGATCGCCGATCGCCGGCGCCAGACCCGCCGCCGGGAAAAGATCGGCGAGATAGAGCGCAATCGCCACCTGCTCGGTAACGAGCTGGTCGCGATGCAGGATCGCCGGCACCTTGCCCAGCGGGTTGATCGCCAGATAGGCCGGCTGGCGATGCTCGCCGGCCTTCATGTTCAGCACGTGCAGGCGATAGGGCGCGCCGAGTTCCTCCAGCAGCGTGAGGGTGCCGGAGGACCGGGTCTGCGGTGCGTGAAACAGGGTGATCGTGTCGTCGTTCGTCGCCATGAGTCGGTACTCCTATGAAAAACAGTGGGACGAAGGATGCTGGCGTTACCTGGATCATGAACCACCGCCCGGCGCCAGTTCAAGGTGAGACGTCGTATCGATCTTTCATGCTTGTCCAACGGCCACGAACTCCAGCGCCACCCCGGTCGCCAGGGCCGGCGGCACCACGATCGAATGCTGGCCGTGTTCCTGGAATTCGATCTGCCATTGCGTCAGATAATCGGCCGTCTGCTCCAGATCGGCCGAGGCGAGCGTCATCAGCACGATCGCGGGCGTCGGCGGGATGTCGGCTTCGTCGAGATCGGGCTGCAAGGCCGACAGATCGTCCGGTGTGGCGAAGACCAGCACCTGTCGCCCGGCATGCACGGTCAGGACATTGTCGGTGCGGTTCACATTATGGCCGCCGAACAGCGCGTCATAGGCCGGGGTCAGGGCCGGCGCGTCGGCCACGGCAATGGTGATGCCTTTCAGGCCGATCGCGCCATTCGGGTGGTTCAGCCATTCCGGCCGGCGCAGCGTGTCGGGCGTCAGATGCTGGCACACGAAGCCGGTGAGGCCCGGCGTCATCGCCGCCGGCAGATAACCCAGCTTGAAGCGCAGCAGCACGGTATCCTCGGGCAGCTCAAGTTGGCGCGAAAGGTCGCGCGCCGGGTCGCATTCGAGCCCCGCCGCCCTGAGCGAGGCCAAGGTGGCGGCGCAATCGCGGCTCGCCCAGGCGACGCCCATCAGCCCCTGGCGCCGGGCGAGAAATACGTCCAGACCATTGTTCGGCTGGTCCGGCTCGACGATGCCGAGCAGTTCGACATAGGAATCGCCGAACATGATGCAGTAATTCGCCGTGCCCCAGCCGAAATGCCGACCGCGCGGGGTGAGCGAGAATCCGAGCCGCGTCCAATGCAGCTGCGCAGCCTCCAGGTCGCGCACGCCGACCAGCGTATGGTCGATGCCGGTGATGCCGTGGGCCATGGGGCTGTCCTATCGTTGTTCCGTCGGCACGGGCGGCTGCTTGCCGTAATCGCGGAATTTCTCCAGCACGTGGATCATCTCGACATCGTCGAGAATCACCGGCTCGCCGATCTGGCGGGCGCGCCAATACATTTCGGCCAGGGTCTCGACCTCGATGGCGAGGTTCAGCGCCGCCTCGAAAGTGCCGCCGAGCGCGATCATGCCGTGATTGGCCAGCAGGCATGCCTTGCGGCCATCCAGCGCCAGCACGGCATGGCGCGACAGTTCGGGCGATCCGAACGTGGCATAGGGGCCACAGCGTATGTCGTGCCCGCCGGCCACCGCGACCATGTAGTGAAACGCCGGGATGCCCTGGCGCAGGCACGCGATGCTGGTGGCGAACGGCGAATGCGCGTGCAGCACGATTTCGATTTCCGGGCGGGTGCGCAGAATATCCTGATGAAACCGCCATTCCGACGAGGGCAACCGCCGGCCATGGGCCGCGCCCTCGTGATCGACCAGCACGACGTCGTCGGGATCGAGCTTGGCGTAATCCATGCCGCTTGGCGTCACCAGCATACCGCCTTCGACCCGGTGGCTGAGATTGCCCGAGGTGTTGCGGGTCAGGCCGGTTTCCGTGAGCTTCCGCGCACACTGGATCAGCATCCGGCGCAGATTTGGCGAGTCGAGCATCATGGCTTACGATTTAGCATGAGCAGCCAGCCGACGCATCTCGACAGCCGCAATGAAGGCATCGGGCATATCGAGGAAGGCTGCGATGCTCGTCACGGGGCGGAAGCCGCCATACCGCGCCCTCGCCTGGGCGGGTGCTGCGAGTTTCATCAGGACATTTGGCGGTTCCATCAGACTCGTCCGAAAGACCGTCCGTGCTTTCCTGATCGATCCGGAACACCGGGCGACTTCCGAAACCGAAGCGATCGGCACATGAACCGACCGTATCGAGCCTAGCGATAGCGTGATTCCGGTGGAGGTGACCAAGACCGGGCGCACCTGCATTGCCCGAATTGTGCTGAGGATCGATAACAGGGCGAGAATCCCGAGACCGGATAATGTCCAGGCGATCACCGGACTCCAGTGTCGCAAAATCACATGAAGCGCACTGGTTTCCACCAGACCGAGGCCGAGAAAAATCCATAATACCTGACGATCAACGGATTTTCGATGCACGGAATAAGCTTCGGCACCTTCCGGGATTTCAGGTTTTGACCACCAGCCGCGCGTCATCGCCTAATCTCCCGCACGGGCCGTGCGCCGTTCGGGAAACAGGCTGAGCAGTCCCGCGCGCGAAGCCGGGCAAACCCCGCGTTCGGTGATGAGTCCGCTCACCAGCCGGGCCGGCGTCACATCGAAGGCGTAATTGGCGGCCGGGCTGTCTTCCGGCGTCACCCGAACCGAGACGATGCGGCCGTCGGGCAGGCGGCCGGCGACATGCGTCACCTCGGCCGGATCGCGCTGCTCGATCGGGATTTCGGCGACGCCGTCGCGCAATTGCCAGTCGATGGTCGAGGAGGGTAGGGCGACATAGAACGGCACGTCATTGTCCTTAGCCGCCAGCGCCTTCAGGTATGTTCCGATCTTGTTGGCGACATCGCCGTGGGCGGTCGTGCGGTCGGTGCCGACGATGACCAGATCGACCATGCCGTGCTGCATCAGATGCCCGCCGGCATTATCGACGATCACGGTATGCGGCACGCCGTGATGGCCCAGTTCCCAGGCGGTCAGCGAGGCGCCCTGGTTGCGCGGCCGCGTCTCATCGACCCAGACATGGATCGGGATGCCGGCATCATGCGCGGCATAGATCGGCGCCGTCGCCGTGCCGATATCGACCGCTGCCAGCCAGCCGGCGTTGCAATGGGTCAGGATATTGACCGGCTTACCGTCGCGTGCCCGCTCGCGGATCAGCGCCAGCCCGTGCTGCCCCAGGGCGCGGTTGGTCGCGACATCCTCGTCGCAGATCGCCGCCGCCAGACGCCAGGCGACGGAGACGCGATCGACCGGCATGTGCCGCCCGATCTCGCGCTGCGCCCGATCGAGTGCCCAGCGCAGATTGATCGCGGTCGGCCGCGTCGCCGCCAGCACGCGGCAGGCGTGATCGAGCGAGGCATCCGACGGGTCGGTCTTAATCGCTAGCGCCACGCCATAGGCTGCCGCGGCCCCGATCAAGGGGGCGCCACGCACCAACATGCCGCGGATCGCGTGCGCCGCATCATCCAGCGTCTTCAGTTCGACCGTGATGAGGTCATGCGGCAGTCGGGTCTGGTCGATGATCCGCACGGCGCCATGGCCGTTGGGCCAGATTGTCCGCATCATGGTGCCGTCCACACGCATCGCATTTCTCCTTGTCGCTACCCTCGAAGCACCCGTCTAGCCACGGCATCCAAACGCTCCAGCACCGCCGGATCGCGTGCCTCGGGCGCCGTAATGAATGCATGGTCGAGTGCCGTCTGGCAGCCGGCATGGCACGGCCCGTCATGGTCGCCCAGCGACGGCACCACCATCCGTATCAGATTGCGCGCCTTTTCGGCATTATCGTGGAGCACGCGAATAATCAAATCGACCGTGGCATCCTCATGGCCCGGATGCCAGCAATCGTAATCCGTCACCATCGCCACGGTCGCGTAGCAAATCTCGGCCTCGCGGGCGAGCTTCGCTTCGGGCATGTTGGTCATGCCGATCACGGCGCAGCCCCAGCTACGATATAGCGTGCTCTCCGCCAGGGTCGAGAATTGCGGCCCCTCCATCGTGAGGTAAGTGCCGCCACGCTGGAGTTCGTTGCCGCCATCGCGGCCGGCCGCCGTCAGTGCATCGCCCAGCCTTGCGCAGACCGGCTGCGCCATCGAGACGTGGGCGACGCAGCCATTGCCGAAAAAGCTCTTTTCGCGGGCGAAGGTGCGGTCGATGAACTGATCGACCAGCACGAAGGTGCCCGGGGCATAGCGCTCCTGCAAGCCGCCGACCGCCGACAGCGACACGATGTCGGTGACGCCGCTGCGTTTCAGCGCGTCGATATTGGCGCGGTAATTGATCCCGCTGGGCGACAGTCGGTGTCCGCGGCCATGGCGCGGCAGGAAGACGACGTCGACTCCGCCCAGTCGGCCGAAACACAATTCGTCCGACGGTGTGCCGAACGGGCTCTCGACCCGGCGCCATTCGATATCGGTCAAACCATCGATCTGATAGAGGCCGCTGCCTCCCAGGATTCCAATTCTCGGCCGTGCCATTCCCGATCTGTCTCCCGCGAAATTTCCCCGCCATCGTGGGCGGTAGTCGGATCTTAGCGCCGATGCCCGGCGGCGTCGCGCTTTAAAGCGTGCGCAAGGCGATCGCCATTTCCAGCGCGTCGGCGATGCGGCCGGGGCCGCCGCCATCGACCAGACCGGCCGCGGCGGCGCTCATGGCGGCGAGTTTCGGCGTATCCGGCCAGAGGGCGAGGGTGGTGGCGACGATCCACGGCCCCGCGTTGGTCGCCAGCCCATCGACGGCCAGACACCAGCCATGGCCGGGGGAGAGGCGGGCGGCTTCCTGTTGATTCTCCGCGACGGCAACCAGCAGCGACGGCGTGCGCAGCGCCGCCAGTTCGGCCAGCGTGCCGCCGGCCGCCGAGATGGCGAGCCGGGCACCCAGCATCAGAGGACCCATATGGGGCGTGTCGCGATGCAGGCGGATACGCTCCGGATAGCGCGCGACCGCCGCTTCCGCCGGCCGCGGATCGGCGACACTGCCGCCCAGCACCGCCTCGATCCGGCCCTCGAATTGCGGGGCGAGGGCCGTCAGCACCGGGGCGGTCAGGTCCAGCGGATCGGAGCCGCCGAAGCTGATCAGCAGATGCCCATGCGCCGGCCGCGTCGCGCCGATCAGCGTGCGGATCTCGCGCCGCAGCGGGATATAGGCCGGGCCGAGCAGCAGCCGCGCGCCCGGTGCGCGCGGTGCATACGCCTCGGCGCACGCCGCACTCGAGGCATTGACCACGAGTGTCGCATGGAGCGGTTCGACGCCGCCATCGTCCCAGGCGAGGATCGGCCGGGCACAGAAAGCCAGCCCGGCGCGATAGGGTGTGCGGAAATGATAGCCGTCGATGACGAGCGCATCGGCCTCGATCGCGAGCGCACGCATGGCCGCCAGATCGGCGGCCGAGCCGGCCGGGCCGGGCAGCCGCTCGACCGGCAGGCCGCGCCCGGCGAGCAAGGCCGTAATGGCGGGCGTGGTCTCAGCCATGGCGAAGCGGCATTCATGGCCGCGCTCGTGCAAGATCTCGACGAGCGAGAGGCAGCGCATGACATGGCCGGTGCCCATCGCCGCCGCCGCATCGGCCCGGATCAGGATGCGTGCCATCGGCGCCTCAGCCGGGCCGCGCCGGAAAAAGCGGCTTCAACATTTGTTTACCCTCTTCCGGCTAGCGTGATACACGGGCCTCGCGCGGCGAGTTTCGAGCAATTGCCGCCCCGGTGCAAGGTTGAAACCAGGAAGGTGATGATGCAGGCCGAGGCATTTCTTCGCGAGATCGAACTGGCCCTCGAACTGCCTGCGGGCAGTC
>JAXDMU010000172.1:0-7961 GCA_034665905.1 Aliidongia sp.
GCAAATACGCTGGCTCGATGACCAGGGAGAACCGGTCTCCTGTATTGCCAAGCTTGATGTGCTGGTCGAGACGCTGACCGAATTGCGGCAGGCTGCTCAGGACGCGCTGGAAGACGCAATTCTCATGGGCTGCCGCGAGGCTCAAATGCGTGACGTGCTGCGCAGCGTGATCGACGGGCTCGTCAACCCCTATCGCAAGGATTAGCGCGATGCCTCGTCCCGCCGCCCGCGCCATGTTGCTGGGGCTGGCTGTTCTCGTCGCGGCGTCGGCCCTGGCGGCCTCGCCCAAGAAGAAGCTGCCGCCCGATGTGAAGCCGGCACCGGAGGCGCCGCCGCCGCCGACGATTATAAGCGGTGCGGAATTGCAGGCGCTCGACAAGATTTCGGCTCGGGTGACGAAATTCGTCGTTCCGTTCGGTCAGGCGGTCGCCTTCGGCACACTATCGATCAGCGTGACCGATTGCCGCCGCACACCGCCCGAGGAGGAGCCGGAAACGGCAGCGTTTCTCGATATCGAAGAGCGTCTGCCGGGGGGGGCCGTGACGCAAAAGCTGTTTCATGGCTGGATGTTCGCCTCCAGTCCCGCTCTCAACCCGCTCGAACACCCGGTCTATGATCTATGGGTGCTCGATTGCACGACCTCAATCGCGTCACCCGTCAAGTCGGACTGAAATTCGGCCGTCCCGCTGAGAGCCACACCCAGGCGACGGCGATATTCCGCGCGGGGAATTTCCAGGGCACCGAAACGTTGCAGATGCTCGGTCACGAACTGCGTGTCGAGCAGCGTATAGCCGCCGCGAATCAGGCGGGCGACGAGATGGACCAGTGCCACTTTACTGGAGTCGGTCACACGGCTGAACATGCTTTCGCCGAAGAAGGCACCGTTGATCGAGACGCCATAGAGACCGCCGACTAATTCACCCTCGTACCAGCTTTCGACTGAGTGTGCCGCACCGCGGCTGAACAGGTCGATATAGAGGTGGACGATCTCGTCATTGATCCAGGTGCGTGGCCGATCGGCCGCCGGTGCGGCACAGCCGCGGATCACCGCCTCGAAGGCGGTGTCGCAGCGGATTTCGAACACCGCAGATCGGATCACCCGTTTCAGCCGACGCGGAATATGGAAGTCGGTCAAGGGGATGATGCCGCGCCACTCCGGATCGACCCAGAAGACTTCCGGGTCGTCGGCGGATTCGGCCATGGGAAAGATCCCGGCGGCATAGGCTCGCAGCAGCAGATCGGGCGTGAGTACCGTCATCGCGGCAGCGCTCCCGAATCTTCAGTCGCCACGGGCGACGAAGCGTTCCAGCCAATGGATATCGTAATCGCCGTTGATAAAGTCCGGCTCGTCGAACAGACGCTGATGCAGCGGGATGTTGGTCTCGATCCCGGCGATGACATATTCGTGTAGTGCTCGCTTCATCCGCATCACGCAATCATGCCGTGTTTTACCGTGAACGATCAGCTTCGCCACCAGACTGTCATAGTGGCGCGGCACAGTATAGCCTGGATAGAGCGCCGAATCGATACGCACGCCGAGGCCGCCGGGCGCGTGATAGGCAGTGACCTTGCCGGGGGACGGCATAAAGGTCACCGGATTTTCCGCATTGATCCGGCATTCGATGGCATGGCCGCTGAGTTGCACAGCACTTTGGTCGTAGCCCAGTGGAAAGCCGGCGGCGATGCGGATCTGTTCCTGGACCAAATCGATGCCGCTGATCATCTCCGAGACGGGATGCTCGACCTGAATGCGCGTATTCATCTCGATGAAGGCGAAATGCCCATCCTGGAACAAAAACTCAAGCGTGCCGGCGCCGCGGTAGTTGAGCGTGCGCATCGCCTCGATCGCGGTCTCGCCGATCTGGCGGCGCTGGGCCGCGGTCAGGACGGGGGAGGGCGCTTCTTCCAGGATCTTTTGGTGCGAGCGCTGCAACGAGCAGTCGCGCTCGCCCAGATGCACGCAGCCGCCCTGGCCGTCGCCCAGGATCTGCATCTCGATATGGCGCGGCCGGTCGAGATAGCGCTCGAAATAGACTTCGTCATTGTTGAAATAGGCCTTGGCCTCGGCACGCGCGATCGGCACCTGGCGGCGCAATTCGTCGGCGTCCCGCGCGATCTTCATGCCACGACCGCCGCCGCCGCCTGACGCCTTGATCAGCACCGGATAGCCGATGATTTCGGCTCGTGCGACCGCCACCTCCAGATCGGCGATGGCGCCATCGGACCCGGGTACCGTCGGCAGGCCCAATTCGGTTGCGACTCGCTTGGCGATGACCTTGTCGCCCATCATGCGGATATGCTCGGGCGTCGGGCCGATGAAGGTCAGGCCGTGTTCCTCGACCATGCTGGCGAAATCGGCATTCTCGGCCAAAAAGCCCAGGCCGGGATGGATCGCCTCGGCACCTGTGATCGCGGCGGCCGTCAGGATCGCCGGGATGTTGAGGTAGCTTTCGCGCACCGAAGGCGGCCCGATGCAGACGCTTTCATCGGCCAACCGGACATGCATCGCCTCGGCATCCGCGGTCGAGTGGACGGCAACGGTGTGAATGCCCAGTTCGCGGCACGCGCGCAGGATGCGCAGCGCGATTTCGCCACGATTGGCGATCAGCACCTTGTCGAACAGAGGCGCGCGCGGCTTATTCAAGGATCATCACCACCTGGCCGAACTCGACCGGGGTGGAGTCCGAAGCGAGGATGCGCGCGACCTTGCCGGATTTGGGTGCCTTAATCTGATTCATCACTTTCATGGCTTCGATAATGAGCAGGATTTGGCCGGCCGAAACCGCGTCGCCGACGCGCACGAACGGGGCCGAGCCAGGCTGCGGCGACAGATAGACCGTACCAACCATCGGCGACGTGACGGCGCCCGGATGATCGGCCGGATCGGCCTCGACGGCAAGGGCCGTCACTCCGGCAGGTGCTGCGGCCGGTGCTGCGGCATAGCTCTGGACGACCGAGGGGGTTCGGGTGACGCGCAGGCGGAACTCGCCGACGGCATATTCGATCTCGGTCAGCCGAGTCTCGTCAAGAAGGCCGGCGAGCTTTTTGACGAGTTCGCCATCAATATCGGTCAATTTTCCCATGTTTCCCCGGTTCAACTCTCGCCGCTCAGCAGCCGGGCCATGGCGTCGAGCGCCAGTTCATAGCCGAAGCCGCCAAGACCGACGATAACACCCCGCGCGACCCGCGAGACGTAGGAATGGTGACGGAATTCTTCCCGCCGGTGAATGTTCGACAGATGCACTTCGATAATCGGCAGATCGCTTGCCGCAAGCGCATCCATGAGCGCGATCGAGCTGTGGCTGTAGCCGCCGGCATTGAGAACGATCCCCGCTGCCGTGCCGCGTGCCGCCTGAACCCAGTCGATCAGCGTACCCTCGCCGTTGGATTGGCGAAAATCGACTGAAAGGCCGAGCGAATCGGCCCGCGCCCGGCACGCGGCTTCAATATCCGCCAGCGTCCGGCTGCCATAGATGGCGGGTTCGCGGGTGCCCAGCAAATTCAGATTGGGGCCGTTCAAAATCAGAATTATCGGCTTCGCCAAGACCGCTCTACCTCGCTGCCGCAAAACGGTCTTATAGCACGCCGTGGCACCGGGGCAAGCGGGGGGCAACGCGTTTGTCATGGGCGGCGGACGCGCTATGCCCGATTCGTTTGTCAATGGGTCCAGCACGGGTCCATAATTATGAACCAGCAGCGGATCGGGGTCGAATGATTCTCAGGGTGAGGAAGGCTATCATCGCGCAAGAGCCGGGAGGTGCCGATGTCCCGCCTGCGGGGCCGGTCGTCGGGACAGGCTGGCTTGCCTTCGGGAGCAGCGTCCGGGGGATTCATCATCTGCTGCGCGGGCAGCCCAATCAGGATGCCGTCGCCTGGTCGGAGACCTCAGAACCGGGACAGCCGGTCGTGGTCGCCGTCGCCGATGGCCATGGCAGTGCGCTTCACCCACGCAGCGGCGAGGGCGCGCAGCAAGCGGTTCGCATCGCCGTCGCCATGTTGGAGGACTGGCTACGCTTCCCTTCGCCTGACGATGGGGGTGAAGCACTGCCGCGACTCATCGTGACGGCGTGGCGGCGCGCGGTCGAAGATCATCTGGCGGACCATCCTCCGGGCGGCATCCTGGATCTCTCGAGCCAGGATGCGCACCTGCTCTACGGCACGACCTTGCTGGCCGCGGTTGCTTGCGGCGGCGGGGTGTTCTGCCTGCAAATCGGCGATGGCGATATCTTGGCCTTGCGGGCGGACGGCACGCTATTCAAACCGCTGCCCGACTCGCTGGGCTGCGTCGGAAATCTTACCGATTCCCTGTGCCAACCGGATGCGGCCGAGCGCTTCCGGATCTGCTGGATCGAGGGCGATGTCGCGTTGCTGCTGCTGGCGAGCGATGGGTACGGTAATTCCTATGATAATGATGCCGTCTTCGAGGAGATCGGGCCGGATTATCTCGCCCTGTTGAACCGGGCGGGCGTCGGTCGTGTCATGGCCGGGCTGCCGGAATGGCTGGCCGAGATCACCCGGACGGGCAGCGGCGACGATATTACCCTCGGGCTGCTCTGGCAGCCGCACGGATAGGCGGATCGGCCGCTTCCAGAGTCGCGAAACGGCCGATCCAAGGTGTACGTAGTTAGCCGCTGTGGGCGGCTTTGGCGCGGCGCTCCAACTCGCCCATCGGGACGTCTTCGACATGCGTCGCGACATGCCATTGATGGCCGAAGGGGTCGTCGATCGTGCCGGTACGGTCGCCATAGAATTGATTGGCCACCGGACGTTTCAGCACGGCGCCTTGGGTTACCGCGCGATCGACCACCTGATCGACATTCGTGACATAGAGCATGATCGTCACCGGCGTGCCGCCGACCCGACCGGGGCTGCGAGCACCTTGCTCGGGGGCTTCGTCGGCCAGCATGATGACCGAATCGCCGATTTGCAGTTCGGCATGACCGATCTTGCCGTTGGGCATCGGGAAACGGAATCGTTCGGTCGCGCCGAACGCCGCCTTGTAAAATTCGATCGCACGCGCCGCACCATCGACGATGAGATAGGGCGTGATCGCGTGATAGCCATCGGGGATCGGCTTAACGTCGGCCATGATGTCAATCCTCCTGCCGGATGTGTCGAACATCGATTGATCGCTCCGACGGCACCGGCAGTCCAGTGTCCATTCGTACACCGGGTCGATTCGCCCCGGTTGGACCGATCAGGCAGTGGCAAAAAAACGCCCGCCGGGGAAGGCGGGCGTTTGCGACGGTGCTGGGCCTTGAAGCTCAGTTGAGGCGTGCTTCGGCGACCTTGCGGATCAGGAAGTCGCGGAACACGGCGATGCGCTTGGACGGCCGCAGCTCTTCCGGGTAGACGAAATAGGCTTCGACCGTCGGTCCGCTCAATTCCGGCAGGACGCGGACCAATTCGCTGGTTTCCTGGAGCATGTAATTGGGGATCGAGCCGATACCCAGGCCGCTTTGCACGGCGCGATAGATGCCGTTGACATTGTTGACCTTGAGAATCGGGCGGCGTTCGGCACCGGGCTTGGCACCGGCTTCGAGCAGCCAATTGATCGTGGCGGCGGGCGGCCTTGCATCGTCGCCATAGACGATCAGGCGATGCTCGTCGAGATCCTCGGCCCGGGTCGGCGTGCCGTGCTTCTTCAGATATTCCGGGGCGGCGAAGGCGTAGGAACGCACCGTCAGCAGATGGCGCTGCACCAGATCGGGCTGGCGTGGCGGCGTCATGCGGATCGCGACATCGGCTTCGCGCATCGACAGATCCAACTCGCCGTCATCGACCAGCAACGACAGGGTGATTTCCGGATAGAGTTCGAGGAATTCCTTGATCCGGGGCGTTAGCCAAGCCGAACCGAAGGCGACCGTGGTCGTCACCTTGAGCGGACCCTTCGGCCGATCCTTGGATTCCGACAGCATCGCCTCGGTCATCGACAGCTTGGCGAAGACGTCACGTGCGGTGCGATACAGCAGCTCGCCCTGTTCAGTCAGAATCAGTCCGCGCGCGTGCCGATGAAACAGCGGCACTTGCAGACTTTCTTCGAGCCCGCTGATTTGCCGGCTGACCGCCGATTGGCTCAAATTCAGCGCGTCACCCGCATGGGTGAAGCTGCCAGCCTCGGCTACGGCATGAAAGACGCGCAGCTTGTCCCAGTCCATCCCCTGTCCCCTGCCGGGTCGCCCCGGTTCTAAAATGCGTGCGTCCGCTTATTCGGCGGCGCGCAGCGCGTGCGCGGCTTCTTGAGCCGCCAGAAATTTTTCCGCCTCAAGAGCGGCCATGCAGCCCATCCCGGCTGCCGTGACGGCCTGACGGAATATCTTGTCTTTCACGTCACCCGCGGCGAACACCCCTGGTATCGTTGTCGCGGTCGAGTCGGGTTCCGTAATGATATAACCATCTTCGTCAAGGTTCAGTTGATTTTTGAACAACTCTGTGACGGGATTATGGCCGATTGCGATAAATAAGCCATCGACCGGCAGGGTTTCAGTCGCCCCGCTGACGACATTCTTCAATCGAATGCCGGTGACATGAGGCGGACCTGATTCTCCTAGGACTTCGTCGATCGCACTGTTCCAAATCACCTTGATCTTGGGGTGATTGAACAACCGGGTTTGCAAAATACGCTCGGCGCGGAAAGTGCTGCGGCGATGGATCACGGTCACCGATCGGGCGTGATTGGTTAGATAGAGCGCTTCTTCTACGGCGGTATTGCCGCCGCCGACGATCGCAACATCTTTATTGCGAAAGAAAAACCCGTCGCAAGTGGCGCAGGCCGAAACACCGAAGCCGCGATATTTTTCTTCGCTTTCAAGGCCGAGCCAGCGCGCCTGGGCACCGGTCGCGATGATCACGGCATCGGCGGTATAGATATCGCCGCTATCGGCCGTGGCGGCAAAGGGACGCCGGTTCAGATCGATGTCGGTGACGATGTCGAAAACCGTCTTGGTGCCGACATGCTCGGCCTGCTTTTGCATCTGCTCCATCAGCCAGGGGCCCTGGATGATGTCGGCGAAGCCCGGATAATTTTCGACGTCGGTCGTGATCGTCAATTGCCCGCCCGGCTGAAGTCCCTGGATCAGGGTCGGCTGGAGATTGGCGCGGGCGGCATAGATCGCCGCGGTATAGCCGGCCGGGCCGGCACCGATGATCAAAACCTTGCTATGGTGACGCTCTACCATGGAACCCCTGCCGCCGGCGGCTCAGCCGACCTGAAATGCGTTCGGGAGCACAGTAGTTAAAATGGGGGCTCTGATGCAAGCTACAACAGCTTGTGTCGGACGGTTGTCAAAACCCGAACATGTGGTCCAGACTGAAACGCCCCCCCGACCCGAGCAGCCCGTGATATCCGAACAGGCGGCACGTCGTGTCCCGGATCACAACGTATCCGCCGGCCGCTTCATTCCGTGCCGACTCGTCGAAAACATCGGAAACCCGCCAAAAAAATGATCCGTTGCAGGCGATCTCGACCTGATGGCGGGCGACATCGGCGCCGTATCGGTTGCGCAGGACTAGCTCGGTCGAGGATTTTGCGTGCCAGGGCGTCGAGGCCGGGTAGATCAGATGGCACAGCGTGTCGAGCGGTGCGGCACCGAGCCGCAGGAAGAGCCGGGTCGAAAGGCCGGGCGGTCGGCCGGAATAGGCTTGCGGCTCGTCGCGATAAGTCAGCACCGTATTGAAGATATGGGCACCGAAGCTCGATTCGGCGGCGTGCCCGCTCTGGCGATGCTCATAGCGGAAAAGTGCGTGCAGCCAGCCATCGGCCTCGGTCCCCGCCGTCCAGTCATAGCTGAGTTCGACATGGCCGAAGGACGGGCTGGCCGAAATCAGCTCGTCGAGGTCGAGTGCCACCGAATCGCGTCGAGCCAGCCGGCCGAAACTCGTCCGCCCGATTTCACGGCCTTGTTCGTCGTAGGCAGTGGCGGCGATCGGCAGCACCTGTTGGGTCGTCGCCATCGGCGTCG
>JAXDMU010000173.1:0-4803 GCA_034665905.1 Aliidongia sp.
AGACCGATACGGCGAAGCCCGGCGGCACATGGGGGAGCGCCCCCTCGGGCCGCGGCGCCGTCTCGGACTCGTTGCCAACGGCGGTATCCTCGGCCGGCGCCGGCAGTGCGGCGGACGAGATCGCGAAATGCTCGCCGACACGCTGTTCGGGGATTTCCGCCTGGGCCGCGCCCGCCGCGATGAAAGCGACGGCGGCGACGCCGTAGCCGATACGAAAACTCGCCATGAAATTCTCCGCGCCTTGCTGATCTTGCACCGGCAGAACCGACGCCGATCATTTCAACCGTCAAGCTCGTCAAGTCAAGGCCGGACATCTTGTCGCAGGCTCAATACTGCCGGCCATACCCGCCCGGATCGCTCGTTCGTCCGGGAATAATTCCGTCGTGTCTTCAGTCTGGCTCCTGTCGGTTCAATTAAAGGGCGCTCCTGTAAGTCCAATCATGGATGTAAACGGGCTCATTATATACGCCGTCGACGCACAATTCGGAAGTCCCGAGGGGCTTCAAATGGGAGGAAATGGTCATGAAGAGGGTTATGGTCGCCGCAGGTCTTGCTGCCGGTCTCGTTTTTTGGGCGCCCGCCGGGGCGCAGACGAAGCCGACGGTCCCGGTCATCGTGAGCGATGCTCCGGCGGCCTACTGGCAGGCGGTGTTGGCCGGTGCGCGCAAGGCGGGCCTGGATCTCGGTGCCAATGTCGTCGAACTGACCGGCAAGGCCGATCTTGATGCCGGCGGTCAAGCCGGGCTACTTGACAAAGCGATGGCGGCGAATCCCGCGGCGATCGTCATCGCTCCGGCCCAATTCACCGCAATGGGCAAATCGATCGATGAGGCCGCCAAAAAGGTCAAAATCGTCGCGATCGGCAGCGCGCCCGAAACCAAGTCGATCGTTTCGGTCGTCGCGACCGACAATGTGAAAGCGGGCCAGATGGCGGCCGATGCGCTGGCGCTGGCGATCAAGAAATCCTACGCCGAGTCCGAAGGCGATGTGGCGCTCATCACCGCCAGGCCGGGCGTTGCCGCGCTGGATCAGCGTGCCCAGGGGTTCAAGGCGACGATCGCCGAGAAATACCGGGCGCTCGACATCAGCGCCGACAAGGTCGCCGACGGCAAGCCGGCAACCGCTGTCGATATCATGAACGATCTGATTGCCCATTCGGTCGATCTGCGTGGCGTGTTCGCCTCGGATACGGTCATGGCCGAAGCGGTCGGTCAGGCGATTTCCGCGAAGAAGAACGGCGACAAAATCAACGTGATCGGCGTCGGCGCCGATGATGCGCTGGTCGATCTCCTGAAGCGCGACGTGATTGCCGGCCTCGTGCTCGAAGACCCGTTCCGCATCGGCTATGAGAGTGTCAAGACGGCGCTTGCCGCGGCCAAGGGTGAACAGGTTGCCGCCAGTATCGACACGGGTGCCACCCTTGTCACCAAAGCCAATATCGCCTCGGCCCGGTCGCAGGAACTGCTCAATCCGAAAGTTAACTGAACGTGCACGGGAAATTCCGATCGGTGGATAAACCACCGATCGGTGGTTGGAACGGAGAAGCGATCCAGAACGTTATCAAAGACTAAATCGGAGGGTTTCCATGCGCATTCTGGCGGCAATCGGCCTCATCGCGATCATCGTCGGCATCGGGGCGGCGGCCTATTTCTTCGGCGGTTTCTACAGCGTTGCGGCCACGGCAGAGGAATCGGGCGTGATTCACTGGGCATTGACTCAGGTACGATCGGCTTCGATCAATCACCACGCTGTCGATCCGGTGCCGGCCGGTCTCGAAGATCCCGCGAAGATACAGGCCGGAGCGCGGTTATTCGCCACGATCGGCTGCGTCAATTGTCATGGTGCGCCCGGCATCAAGTGGTCCAAATTCTCGGAAGGGCTGCGGCCGGATCCGCCCGAATTGAAGGAATTGGTCGATCATCGACCGCCGTCTCACTTGTTTTGGGTGATCAAGAACGGCATCAATATGACCGGCATGCCGGCGTTCGCCCGCGCCGCCAAGGATGACGAGCTTTGGTCGATCGTGGCGTTCCTGAAGAAGCTGCCCATCGTGTCAGACAGCGATTACCATGGCTGGGCGGAACCGGTCCCCGCAGCCGCGTCGCCGCAACCCGCCGACAATTCGCCCGCGCCGAACAAATAGGGGATCGAACCGGGAGGCGGCTTGCCGCCGATCCCGGTCGTTCCCATGTCATGGGAATTCGGCCGGTCCATCGGCCTTTTGTCCCATGAGGCGCCATGCGTTTTGCTCCGCTGCGACGGTCGTTGGTAAAAGGGATGCTACTGTCGCCGCTGGCAGTGATCTTCCTGATCGAAGATCTTCTCGTTCGGTCCTTTGGCCGGGCGATGGGCGCGTTTGCCCGGCTTCGGCTGGTCGCCCGCTTCGAGATTTGGGCCCGCCGTCTGCCGCCGCGGCAGGCGTTGCTGCTTTTCATATTGCCTGTGGTGATCTTTCTGCCGGTTCATCTTCTGGCACTATGGGCCTTCGCGTCGCGGCGGGTGCTGCTCGGCATTGGCATTTATATTGCCGGAAAGCTGGCGGCGACCGCCGTGGTCGGCCGTATCCTGATCGTCTGCCGCCCGGCCCTGATGCAATATCGCTGGTTCGAGCGGGCCGATCGCTGGGTGACGCGCACGCGCGGCCGAATCCACGCGGTCATCGAGTCGACGGCTCTGTGGCGAGGCTATTTGAGCTTGCATGCCGCCCTGCGTGCGCATCGGACATTTTGGGGGGCCGCGTTTCGCGGGCGTAACTGGTGGGCTGCGGCGCGACGAATGGCCGGACGATAGCTTGCGATAAAACCCGCTTGTCGCTCCCCGAACAGTCATGCTCTAATCGGCCCGTGGAAATTGGGCCGGCCGGCTTGCGACCACGTAAAAAACATCGCTAAAAGGTCGGTGCTCCGCAAAGCAGGCGGCTCCGCCCTTCGGTCGGCGAGGCGGACGTCGAAAAGGCTGTGCGGTGGATATTCCTCTCGATTTCGAATCCGAGCTATCCCCTGAAACCGTGCTGGTGCGTGGTGGCCTTCATCGGTCGTCGTTCGGCGAGACGGCCGAGGCGATCTATCTGACCTCGGGTTTCGTCTATGACAGTGCGGAAGCGGCCGAGGCGCGCTTCAAGGGCGAAGAACCCGGCTTCATCTATAGTCGCTACGGCAATCCGACGGTGCGAATGTTCGAGCAGCGCCTGGCCCAGCTTGAGGGGGCCGAGGGCTGCTACGGCACGGCCAGCGGCATGGCGGCGATCTGGGCGGGGTTGCTGGCCCATGTCAAAGCCGGCGATCATCTCGTCTCGAGCCGCGTGCTGTTCGGTTCGTGCCTCTATATCGTGCAGACCTTGCTGCCGCGTTTCGGCGTCGAAACGACCCTGGTCGATGGCGCCGATCTCGCCGCGTGGGAGAATGCGATCCGGCCCAACACCAGAGCGTTTTTCGTGGAAACCCCGGCCAATCCGACGCTGGCGCTGATCGACCTCCAGGCGGTCGCGGATCTTGCTCATGCCCATGACATCAGGCTGGTGGTGGACAATGCGCTGGCCAGCCCGATCGTCCAGAAGCCAATGCAGCTAGGCGCCGATGTCGTGATCTATTCGGCGACCAAGCATATCGACGGGCAGGGGCGCTGCCTGGGCGGTGCGATTCTGGCGCAGGAGGAGTGGCTGACGAAGGAGTTTCAGCCCTTTGTGCGTCACACCGGGCCGGCACTGAGTCCGTTTAATGCCTGGGTGATGATCAAAGGGTTGGAGACGTTAGGGCTGCGGGTCGATCGGGCGAGCGGCAACGCGCTGGCACTGGCTCGGGAGATCGAAGCGCATGGCGCGGTTTCCCGCACTTTCCATCCGTTCCTCGACAGTTTTCCGCAACGCGATCTGGCGCGGCGGCAGATGATGAATGGCGGAACGCTGGTGGCCTTTGATCTCGGCTCCAAAGCGGCGGCCTTCGCCTTTCTGAATGCGCTCAAAATCATCGATATTTCGAACAATCTGGGCGATGCAAAATCGCTGGCGACCCACCCGGCGACGACGACGCACCGGTCCCTGTCGGAGGAGGATCGCGCGCTCGCCGGTATCACGCCCGGGCTGGTGCGGCTTTCGGTCGGGCTGGAAGGCGTCACGGATCTGTCCCGCGATATCGGCCGGGCGCTTGATCGCGCCCGCACCGCGGCTTGAAGGAGGCGATGACAATGGGGGAAAGTTATGCTGGCGACGTGACGCCGCGTGAAGCGTGGATCGCGCTTGAGGAAGAACCGCGTGCGGTGCTGATCGACGTGCGAACGAAGCCGGAATGGTCCTATGTCGGGATGCCCGATCTGACTCCCGTGGATAAGCAGGTGTTCACGATCGAATGGCAAAGCTGGCCCGACGGCACGCCCAATCCCGGCTTCGCCCAAGCGGTGGCGGCTGCGGGGGTGAAGCCGGAAGACCGGGTGCTGCTATTGTGCCGCTCGGGCGTGCGCAGCAAGGCGGCGGCGCGATTGCTCACGGCGAAGGGTTGGTCGCGCTGCTATAATATCAGCGACGGCTTCGAGGGACCGCATGATGCCGCCCGGCACCGCGGTGCGGTGGCCGGCTGGCAGCATGATGGCCTGCCCTGGATTCAGGGGTGAACCGATGAAAGCGCGGGCGCAATGGGTCGATGGCCGGATGTTCGTCGGTGAATCCGGCAGCGGCCACTCTGTGGTCATGGATGGCTCCCCGGAATCGGGCGGCCGCAACGCGGGCATCCGGCCGATGGAAATGCTGTTGATCGGCCTTGCCGGCTGCACTGCGTTCGACGTCGTTCATATCCTGGAAAAGGGACGCGA
>JAXDMU010000174.1:0-12943 GCA_034665905.1 Aliidongia sp.
AGCCGTTTCCAGCGAAGCCCTGTTTTCGTTCAGCAATTGTTGGTCGGGCATGCCGGATTTGAACCGACGACCCCCAGTCCCCCAGACTGATGCGCTACCAGACTGCGCTAATGCCCGTCCGCCAACAGTTACCGCTCCAGCGCCGATGCGTGTTCGGCACTCTCGGGGGGACTATAGGAAGATCGGCCGGCGGAGCGCAACCCGGAACTTGCGTTCCGGCGCGGGGGCCGTCATGCATGGCCGGAAGGAAACCGGAAGGGCGGCGGCGGCATGGTACGAATTGGACTGATCCTTTTGCGAATCTGTGCGTCGCTGTTGTGTTGGGAGGCGGGGGTTCCGCTGCTCCTGGTGTGGTTCATGCCGGGCATCTCGGAATTTGCCCTCGTCGCGGCCGACAAGCTCGGCTTTGCCGGCGCGCTCGGGCTGGTGCTGGCCGGACGTGGGCTGTGGCGGCGCTGCGGCTTTGCCGGCGGGTTACGGCTCGATCGGCTGGGGCTGCTCTGGCCGATCGGGCTGATCGCGGCGTTCTCGGTGGTGCAGGGTGCAGCGGAAACCGATCCCTGGCGGCTCCTCGGCTGGCTGGCGGTCAGCCTCGCCATCGGGTTTGGCGAAGAGGGGGTGTTCCGCGGGCTGATCATGGCCGTCTTTGGACCCGACCGGCCGCGCCTCGCGGTCGCGGTCTCGTCGATCCTGTTCGGTGCCCTGCATCTGTCGGGCCTGCTGGCGCCGATCGATTACCGCTATGTCCTGACCCAGGCGGTGGCGGCCGGCTGCCTCGGGCTGGTGCTCGGTTCGGCCCGGCTGCTCGCCGGTTCGATCTGGCCGGCGATCCTGGCCCATGGCGCGCTCGATTTCTGCGGTCTGATCGCCGCCGGCAGCGTCTCGTCTGCGATGGAATATTCCGACGGCACGTTGATCGTGAATCTGGGCAGTGCCCTGGTCGCGTTCCTGTGGGGGGCGGTGTTGTGGCGGCGGTTGCCGCGGCCGGGTTCAGCGCGGCTTGCGTGGCAATAGATCGCGCAGACCTTCAAGCTCCTCCAGCATCGCGCGCAAGAATTCGCGGGCGGTCGGATCCGTGATCGGGGTGGTCGGGGCGAGGCTGAGAGGCGTTTCGGGGCGGGCAACCGGCGATTCGGTCGCCACGTCGAGACCGAGCGGCAAGGTCTCGCTTTCGGCCGGCCGCTCCGGCTTGATCCGGCCTCCATGCAGCAGGCGCTGCACGCCTTTGATGGTATAGCCTTCCTGATAAAGTAGCTGAGCCACCCGCCGCAGCAGGACGACGTCCTCGGGGCGATAATAGCGCCGTCCGCCGCCGCGCTTCAGCGGCCGGATCTGCGGAAATTTCGATTCCCAGAAGCGCAGCACATGCTGCGGCACTTCCAATTCGTCGGCGACTTCGCTGATGGTTCGGAATGCCCCGGCCGATTTCGCCGGCCGGCGCGGGCCTTCCGCCTCGTCCACCCCCGGCTCAGGCGCCGCCATCGGCCTTTCCGCCAGCCCGATCGCTGCCGAGTCCGGCGTTGATCTGATCCTTCAGCACATGACTTGCCCGAAAGACCAGCACCTGACGTGGCTCGATCGGCACCTCGTCGCCGGTCTTGGGATTGCGGCCGATGCGCTGGCCTTTCTTGCGCACACCGAAGCTGCCGAAGGAAGAAATCTTGACCATCTCGCCACTCGCGAGCGCGTTGGCGATCTCGCCCAAGACCGATTCGACCAGATCGGCCGATTCATTGCGCGACAATCCGACTTCCTGATAGACGGCCTCGCTTAACTGCGCTCGCGTTACGGTTCCCGCGCTCACGGCTCGCCCTCCCGAAATTTCTCCGACCCGAACGGTATCCGGCCCGGTGAATTCCGTCAAAGCATAAGCGACGCGGGCACGACGTGCCTCTCCTACCAGCGCAGCAGCCCGGCGCCCCAGGACAGGCCCCCGCCCATCGCTTCGAGCAGCACCAGATCGCCGCGCTGGATGCGGCCATCCTCGACCGCGTCGGCGAAGGCCAGCGGGATCGAGGCGGCCGAAGTATTGGCGTGGCGATCGACGGTGACGATGATTTTGCCCGCGTCGAGATCGAGCTTGCGGCCGACGCCGTCGATGATCCGCTTGTTGGCCTGATGCGGCACCAGCCAGTCGATATCGCACGCCGTCAGCTTGTTCTGGCCCAACGCTTCCTCCACCACCTCGGACAGGCGTTGCACGGCGAAGCGGAACACTTCGCGGCCTTCCATGCGCAGATGGCCGGTGGTCATGGTCGAGGATGGGCCACCATCGACATAAAGCAGGTCATATTGCGTGCCGTCAGTATGGATGTGGGTCGAAAGTACGCCGCGCTCGCTGTTCTCTTCGGCGCGCAGCACCATGGCACCGGCCCCGTCGCCGAACAGCACGCATGTCTGGCGGTCCTGCCAATCGAGCAGACGTGAAAAGGTTTCGGCACCGATCACCAAGGCCGTCCGCGCCATGCCGGTCTTGAGAAAATTGTCGGCGGTGGCGAGCGCAAAGACGAAGCCGGAGCAGACCGCCTGGATGTCGAACGCCGCGCCGCCCGTCATGCCCAGCCGGGCCTGCACCTTCGTGGCGGTCGCCGGAAAGGTATTGTCGGGCGTCGAGGTTGCCAGCACGATCAGATCGACCTCGCTGGCCTTGAGTCCGGCATGGTCGAGCGCCCGCTGCGCGGCGGCCACCGCCAGATCCGACGTGATCTCGCCGTCGGCGGCGATGTGGCGCTGGCGAATGCCGGTGCGCTGCACGATCCACTCGTCGCTGGTGTCGACTCGGGTGGCGAGTTCTGCGTTGGTGACGATGCGGGCCGGCAGATAGGCGCCGCAACCGAGAACGACGGAACGAAGGGCCATGCTTTCCTGACGTGCTATACCGGCGCCGCCTGGGACGGTGCCTGAGCCGGTGCGCCGAGCACCGCAAGTTCGGTCTTGATGCGATCGAGAAATCCGTTGCTGCGCAGATCATGCGCAACGCCGATGGCGCTGGCGAAGCCCAGCGCATCCGACCCGCCATGGCTCTTGACCACGATGCCGTTGAGGCCCAGCAGCATCGCGCCATTATGCCGGCGCGGATCCAGCCGGTCGCGCAACTGCATCAGGGCGGGTCGGGCAAAGATATAGCCGATCCGCGCGAGCAGCGACGCCTGAAACGAGGAGCGCAGAAATTCGAAGAACAGCCGGCCGAAACCTTCGGCGGTCTTCAGCGCAATATTGCCGCTAAAGCCATCGGTGACGACCACATCGACCGTGCCCGACGCGATATCGTCACCTTCGACGAAACCGTGATACAGCAGGCCCGGAATGCCGGCGCGCAATCTGCCATGCGCCTCGCGCACGGCATCATTGCCTTTGAGTTCTTCGCTGCCGACATTGAGCAAGCCGATAGTCGGCTTGGTCAGTCCCAGCACGGCCCGCGCAAACGCATCGCCCATCAAGGCGAACTGCACCAGATTTTCGGCGTCGCATTCGACGTTGGCACCCAGATCGAGCAGTACCGTCTGGCCGCGTTGCGTCGGCACGAATTGCGCCATCGCCGGCCGCGCGATGCCGGGCAGGGTCTTCAGCACGATCTTGGCCATCGCCATGAGCGCGCCGGTGTTGCCAGCCGAAACCGCGCAATCGGCCGTGCCATCGGCCACCGCGTCGATCGCGAGTCGCATGCTGGAGCGTTTGCCGGCGCGCAAGGCGGCCGACGGCTTGGCGTCCGCCGTGACGACATCTTCGGTATGCACCACAACGGACCGGGCCTTGAGGTCGGGAAGTGCGCCCAGCAGGCTTGCAATCCGATCTTCGGCCCCGATGAGCAGGAAACGCAGTTCGGGATATCGAACGAGCGCCAGTTCGGCCCCCTTGAGAACCATGTCCGGCGCCTTGTCGCCGCCCATGACGTCAAGGGCGATGGTGATTTCCCGGCTCAAGAGCCTGACCGATCCGGCCTGCTCAGACCGCCACGGCCGTCGTTACTTCGCGCCCGTCATAGTGGCCGCAGGAACCGCAGACATGGTGGGGCCGCTTCAGCTCGCCGCAATTCGAGCATTCGGCATAGGATGAAGTCGGCAGAGCGTGATGCGAACGCCGCATGTTGCGGCGCGACTTGGAGGTTTTTTTCTTGGGAACGGCCATCGAAACGAACTCGTCAGTTATGGGCTCGAACTAGGGAGCCGCGCGTTCTATACAAAAACGGGCTCCCCGGCAAGCATGCTGGAAAGGTCAAGGCTGCTTCCGGATCGCCGCCAGGGCGTCGAACGGATTCTGGTGCGCAACCGGGGCATCGTCGGTGTCGCCGATTTCGAACGCGACAGCCGCGTCCGGAGCCCGTGGATAGGGCTCCATGGCAACCGCCAACTGTTGCGCTACCGCTTCGCCGATGTCAACCGACTCGCCATTGAGCGGCTCGATGATTTCATCGTCCGGATTTTCGAGCGCGAGGCGATCCGCCTCATCCTCATCGATGCCGGGGCGATAGCAGAGCGTAAAACCTTCGGCGATCGTGGCCGGAACCGGCTCCGTCGTCACCACGCAGGCTTGCACCAAATCGGCCGACAGGTCTGCTTCGAGCCGGATATCGCCGGCCGCGCGGTGCAGAGTCACTTCGGCATCCAGCCGGTCGAGCGACAGGAGCCCGAACCGCCGGGCGAGGCCGGCGCGCTCGGCCTCGTTCGCCGTGATCCGATAGGTCGAGGGCGCGGCCACGATCTTGGCAATGGTGACGGGCCGCGAGAATTCCGGGGGGTGCTGGGTCATGATCTCAGACTTCGGGGGCCGCGGGGGCGGCGTCAAGGGTGGGCAAGGCGGCGAAGTCGGCTGTGCCGCCGGTGATCGATTCGGCCGGCTGGCTGGCGAGGGCGGCTTGCTGGAAGTGCAGATAGGCCGCCATCGCCGCGATGTGCTGCGGCACCGGCTCGGCGACTGTGCCGTATAGATTGCGATGGAGTGCTGCGCCCAGATCGGCCTCGCCGGCAAGCCCGGCCTGATAGGCCGCGATGCGGCCGGCGAGCGCCGTCGTCATGCGCTTTATTTGCTTGCCGACGCTGAGATCGCCGGTTCCCATCTCGCGCAGCGCCCGGTCCATATCGGCAAACAGGCCGTCATACAGCGCCTGTCCAAAGCTTTGCGACTCGGGCACGGCGCGCAGGCGGTGCAGTATCAGAAATATATGCAGCACGATCATTTCGAATCGGCCGTCCAGCGTATCGGGCACGCCCAGTTCCGCATAAAACACCGGTGCGCGTGCCCGCTCGACCAGGGCCGTATAGACGGCGTGAGCGGCACGCCGGTCGGGCGAACGGCCGAAAAGGCGGCGCATGCGGGGTTCCTCGAAGGGTCGGCTCAAATCGGAAACTGATCTCTAACCGGGTGGACACCGCGGAGCAAGGACGCGCTTGGCCGAGGCGGGATGGCGCAGCAGCATGGCAGGCGGCCTGATCGGCCGGGGGACGAGATTGCCGCCGCAATTGGGGCAGATTCTACGCTATAACGACATGCGTCATATGACGCATGTCGTTATGTTCTGCACATGATCAGCAACTTCCGATGCCCCGAGACCCAGCGGATATGGTGTGGCGAATTCAGCCGGAAGCTGCCGCAAGATATCCAGCAAACCGCACTGCGAAAACTGCGGATGCTGAACAATGCCAAGGTGCTGCGCGACTGGGCCGTGCCCCCGAACAATCACCTTGAAGCCCTCAAGGATGATCGAGCCGGCCAACATAGCATCAGGATAAACCAGCAGTGGCGCATCTGCTTCGTTTGGATGGATGGAGGTCCGGAGAATGTCGAGATCGTTGACGACCACTAAGCTGATCGCGAACCCGACGCCGGGCGAGATGCTGCTGGCCGATTTCATCGACCCCCTGGGTTTGAGCCAGAACGGCCTTGCCCGCGCGATCGGTGTGCCGCCCCGACGCATCAACGAGATCGTCCTCGGCAAGCGCTCGATTACGGCCGATACCGATCTCCGCCTTGCCCGCTATTTCGGCATGTCGGACGGGTTCTGGCTCGGCATCCAGGCCGATTATGAGCTGATGGAGCAGCGTCGGCGGATCGCGCCGCAGTTGGCGCAAATCACCCCGCATCAGCACGCCGCATAGGACTGCCCAGCACATGATCGGTCGAACGGCGAATGACATCATTTCATATATGTGACATAGTAGGATTTCAGTGTCATTGTGGAGGGTGCTGTGGCGATGCAGGCCAATCTGACAATAGCGTCGAACGGGCGGGTGGTTATCCCGGCCAACATGCGGGCGCAAATGGGGCTTTCGGAAGGCGGCAAAGTCGTCGCCCGCATCGAGAACGGCGCCGTTATCCTTGAGTCGATCGAAGCGGCGATCCAGCGTGCGCAAAGTATGGTCCGCAGATACGTCCCAGTTGGAACGCCCCTGGTGGCGGAACTGATCGATGAGCGCCACAAGGCTGCGGAGCGTGAATGAGCCGGTATTGGATAGCTCGGCATTGCTCGCCCTGCTGCTCGGCGAGCCGGGATCGGAAACCGTCAAGGCCGTGCTGCCCGGCGCGCTTTTGTCAGCCGTCAACCTCGCGGAAGTGATATCGAAACTATGCGAGCGCGGAATGCCCGCCGACGAGGCGCGTGCCGCGATCGAGGCGACCGGGGTTCGGATCGTTGATTTCGATATCGATCAAGCCTGCCTTTCCGGTGAACTGCGTCCAGTGACCCGTTCTGCCGGCTTGTCGCTCGGCGATCGTGCCTGTCTGGCCCTGGCTCGGCTTCGCCAATTGCCGGCAATGACCGCAGATACGCCCTGGCGCGACCTGAAGGGCTTCGAGGTAATTTTCATTCGGTAAGCGTCCGATTGAGCACGAAGGAGGAGGCGATCTCCCCGCGCGCCCGCTATCCGCTCGGGCAGGATTTTGTCCAGGAACCCTCCGGCCCGATACCGCGATTGACAGGAGCCGCGCCAAGGGGCAGGAATTGTCGTGAAATGAGTGAAGATGAACCCATGCTGACCGATCGACGCCGCCCCGGATATCGCAGCGCCGCTTGTGCGCTCGCCGCTGCAACCCTGACCGTACTGCTGGTCGGCTGCACCTGGCCGCAGGAGATCCGCGGCAATCTGCCGGAGGCGGAAAGCCTCGCCGCCGTGCAGCCCGGCATCTCGAACAAGGCCGACGTCACCCGCCTGATGGGCTCGCCATCAAGCATCGCCTCGTTCGACAACAACACCTGGTACTATATCGGCCGCCGGATTCAGCGTGAGACGCTTCAGGATCCCGATCTGCTGGAGCAGCGGGTTTATGTCGTGACCTTCGACGACAAGGGCACGGTCAAGGCGCTGCAAACTCATGTGAATGACGAGCATGAAGTTGCCATGGTCCCGCGCGCCACGCCGGCACCGGGCAAGGAATTGTCGTTCATGGAACAATTGCTCGGCAGTTTCGGCAAGTTCGGCGGCCTGGGCGGCGACAAGAAGAAGCCGGCCAACGACGATAGCTGATCTCCGGGCGGGAGCTTCCGCCGCCTGATGACGAATACGGCCCCGGAAAGCGATTTCCGGGGCCGTAGCGTTTTTGGCGATCCGGCGCCGAGGCGCCGGATCAGGTCGGTTTTCAGTGATGTGCCGCGGCCAGAACCGCAAGCAGCAGCAACGCCACGATATTGATGATCTTGATCATCGGATTGACCGCCGGTCCCGCCGTGTCCTTATAGGGATCGCCGACGGTATCGCCGGTCACCGCCGCCTTATGAGCGTCGGAGCCCTTGCCGCCGTGGTGGCCTTCCTCGATGTATTTCTTGGCATTGTCCCAGGCACCGCCGCCCGAGGTCATCGAGATCGCGACGAAGAGGCCGGTGACGATAGTGCCGAGCAGCATCGCACCGAGCGACGAGAAGGCGGCACTTTGTCCGGCCACCGCATCGATCACGAAATAAAGCACGATCGGCGCCAGCACCGGCAGCAGCGACGGCACGATCATTTCCGCGATCGCCGCCTTGGTCAGAAGATCGACCGCCTTGCCGTAATCCGGCTTGGCGGTGCCTTCCATGATGCCGGGGATCTCGCGGAACTGCCGGCGCACTTCAACGACGACCGAGCCGGCCGCCCGGCCGACCGCGGTCATGCCCATCGAGCCGAACAGATAGGGCAGCAAGCCGCCGATGAACAGGCCGATCACGACGTAAGGGTCTTGCAGCGCGAACTTTACGTCGAGATTCGGAAAATACGCCTTCAGATCCTCGGTATAAGCCGCGAACAGCACCAGCGAGGCGAGGCCGGCCGAACCGATGGCATAGCCCTTGGTCACGGCCTTGGTCGTGTTGCCGACCGCGTCGAGCGCGTCGGTCGTCTTGCGCACATCCTTGGGCAAATCGGCCATCTCGGCGATGCCGCCGGCATTGTCGGTGACCGGACCATAGGCATCGAGCGCCACGATCATGCCGGCCAGCGCCAGCATCGTGGTCGCCGCGAAAGCGATGCCGTAGAGACCGGCGGTGATGTAGGCGACGATGATGCCGACGCAGATCACCAGCACGGGCAGTGCTGTCGATTCCATCGAGATCGCCAGCCCCTGGATGACGTTGGTGCCGTGACCGGTGGTCGAGGATTTGGCGATGCTGCGCACCGGCCGGTATTCGGTCGAGGTGTAATATTCAGTGATGACCACGATAAGGCCGGTGACGGCGAGACCGACCAGCGAGCAGATATAGAGGCTGGTGCCGGTGATCGAAGGCAGGCCGGTCACGACGATCGGTGTGCTGAAGCCGGTGGTGTATTGGATGACGACGGCGATCAGCCCGGCCGACAGGATGCCGGTCACGATCAGCCCCTTATAGAGCGCCTGCATGATGTTGTTGTTGGCGCCCAGCCGCACGAAGAAGGTGCCGATGACCGAGGTGAAAATGCAGACGCCGCCGATCAGCAGCGGCAGCAGCAAGGCTGTCTCGCGCGCCGCCCCGGTGAAGAAGATGAAGCCCAGCAGCATGGTCGCCACCACGGTGACGACATAGGTCTCGAACAGATCGGCCGCCATGCCGGCGCAATCGCCGACATTGTCGCCGACATTGTCGGCGATGACGGCGGGATTGCGCGGATCATCTTCAGGGATTCCCGCTTCGACCTTGCCGACCAGATCGGCGCCGACATCGGCACCCTTGGTGAAGATGCCGCCGCCCAGGCGCGCAAAGATCGAGATCAGCGAGGCACCGAACGAGGTGCCGACCAGGGCTTCCAGCACGTCGCGCAACTCGGTATCAGGCACCATTGAGCGCAGGACGAAATAATAGATCGAGACGCCGAGCAGCCCGAGCCCGACCACCAGCAAGCCGGTGATGGCGCCGGCGCGGAACGCGATGTCCAGCCCCGCCTTCAATCCGCTGCGCGATGCCTGGGCCGTGCGGACATTGGCGCGCACCGAGACGTTCATGCCGATATAGCCGGCGACGCCGGACAGCACCGCACCGATGACGAAGCCGACCGCGACCTTGAGCCCGAGCGTGAAGAACAGGATGGCGCAGATCACGATGCCGACGATGCCGATCGTCCGGTATTGCCGGTTCAGATAGGCGCGCGCACCTTCCTGCACCGCGGCGGCGATCTCCTGCATCCGTGCCGTGCCCGCATCGGCCGCCAGCACCGAACGCGCGGTCAAGGCGCCATAGAGCAAAGCCAGCAGCCCGCCCCCGATAATGATGAAATACGTCATACCCATACCGCTACGCCCCCTCCCATTGGATCGCTGAAAAGGCCGGAGTTGGTCCGGTCGTTGCGCGATTCGCCGCGAATGCAGCGATTGCGTCGTAGCAGATGCGTCGATACGACACAATCACGCCGGCACCCATCGACGGTCGGGTGCCGGGTCTGATGTCAAAAACGTGGAGCGATCCCGCAAGAGCGCGGCTATTCGGCCGCCTCGATCGTCGCCTCGACCGGCTTTTCATGCTGTAGCCGGGTCATGGCGTCCTGAACATGACGTGAGAAGACCCATTCCGCCGGGCGCTGCCGGTCGAGCGGGATCTCGGGCGCCATCGGCCCATCGGTCTTCGGGCCGCGCAGCGAGGAAACCAGCGCCTTCAGCGGATGCTTTACGGCATCCTCGACCGCTGTCGCTTCGTAGCCGGAATGCACCATGCAATTGGCGCATTTCTCGTAATTGCCGGTGCCGTACTGATCCCAGTCGGTCTCTTCCATCAGTTCCTTGAAGGTCGCGGCAAAGCCTTCGCCCAGCAGATAGCAAGGCCGCTGCCAGCCGAAATAGTTGCGCGTCGGATTGCCCCAGGGCGTGCAATGGTAGGATTGATTGCCGGCCAGGAAATCGAGGAACAGCGGCGATTGGTTGAAGCCCCAGCCCTTGCCCTTGCCGCGGGCGAAGATATCGCGGAATAGCTGCTTGGTTTTCTGCCGATTGAGGAAATGCTCCTGATCGGGCGCGCGCTCATAGGCATAGCCGGGCGAGACCATGATGCCGTCGATCCCGACCCGGTTGATCTCGTCGAAGAACGCCGCAATGCGCGCGGGGTCGGCATTGTCGAACAGCGTCGTGTTGATGCTGACCCGGAATCCGGCTGCCTTGGCCTTTTTCAGCGCCGCGACAGCGCGCTCATAGACGCCCTCCTGGCAGACCGAGCGATCATGGTCTTCCGGGTCGCCGTCGAGATGCACCGAGAACTGGAAATACGGGCTCGGCTTGTAGAGATGCATCTTCTTTTCGAGCAGCAGGGCGTTCGTGCAGAGATAGACGAATTTCTTGCGCGCGAGCATGCCGGCGACGATCTCCGGTAATTCCTTGTGCAAGAGCGGCTCGCCCCCGGCGATCGAAATCACCGGCGCGCCGCATTCATCGACCGCGTCGAGGCATTGCGCGACGCTGAGGCGCTGATTCAGGATCTCGTCGGGATAATCGATCTTGCCGCAGCCTGCGCAGGCGAGATTGCAGCGGAACAGCGGCTCCAGCATCAGCACCAGCGGGTAGCGCTTGCGGCGGAGCAGGTGCTGTTTGACGATATAGGCGCCGACGCGCACGCTCTGAAGAAGTGAGACAGCCAAGTTGGCCCCCGACGGGTTGGACCGAACAAGCCGGCCGAAGTGATGGAAATCCAGCGGACGGAACCGCCCGCCGGAGCAATCTACTGCATAGGACTATATGGAAGCGTCGGCCGCGTCGGCGAGTTCCGGCGGCATTTTAAAGCGGACATTCTCGTCCACTCCCGGCAGAATTTCGACCGCCGTGGCGCCAAGGTCACGCAAGCGATCGACCAACTCCTGCACCAGATGCTCGGGTGCCGACGCGCCGGCCGTGACGCCGACGGCTTGGGCACCGTCGAGCCAGGCCGGATCGAGCACCGTCGCATCGGCGATGAGATAGGCGCGCGTGCCCATTTCGGCCGCGATTTCCCGAAGCCGGTTGGAGTTCGAGCTGTTCTCGGCACCGACCACCAGAATCACATCGACCAGATCGGCCAGATCGCGCACCGCGCGCTGGCGATTTTGGGTGGCGTAGCAGATATCGCGCGTATCGGGCCCGGTGATCGCCGGAAAGCGCCCCTTCAGCGCATCGATCACGCTGCGCGTATCATCGACCGACAGCGTGGTCTGCGTCACATAGGACAGGCGCGTCGGATCGCGCACATCAAGCTTGGCCACGTCTTCGGGGGTCGCGACCAGATAGACCTTGCCGTCGATCCGGCCCATGGTGCCCTCGACCTCGGGATGGCCGTCATGGCCGATCAGCACGATGTCGCGCCCGGAATCGGCGTAACGCTGCGCCTCGTGATGCACCTTGGAAACCAGCGGGCAGGTCGCGTCGATGATCGGCAGGCTGCGCATGGTCGCCTCGTCCTCGACCTTTTGCGACACGCCATGGGCGCTGAACACGGTGATGCCGCCGGGCGGGATCTCATCCAGCTCATCGACGAAGCGGGCGCCCTTGGCGCGCAGACTATCGACGACATGCCGGTTATGCACGATTTCGTGTCGGACATAGACCGGCGCGCCATACTTTTCCAATGCCCGCTCGACGATCTCGATCGCCCGCTCGACACCGGCGCAGAAACCGCGCGGTTTGGCCAAAATCACTTTCATGCGGACAGTCCCGAAACTGAGTTCAAGCGAAGATGTGCGCCGCATCGGCAAGCGGCGCGGGTTCAAATGGCGTGCCGACCGTACCATGGCGCGCCATGGGAGCAAAGGGGCGACCCACGCGCCCGCCGCACATCGGAAATGACGCCTTTGGCCTGCCGTTCGGGCCGGACTTGTAGCAAAACACGCGGAAGATACCCTCCAAACAACGTCGCCATTGCCGGAACCGCCTTGCTGCGAGTAGGTTGGGTGTGTACCGGCGCTTCCCGCTTGTGCCCCGGTCAGCGTTTCGGCACTCGGCAAGGAGTAATCGTGTTCGGCCAACCAAAACCCCTGCTCGACAAAGTCATGCTGCCCCGCGATCTGCGCAAGCTGCAAGAATCGGATTTGCGGCAAGTCGCCGACGAGCTGCGCCAGGAAACCGTCGAGGCAGTCTCGATCACCGGCGGTCATCTGGGCGCCGGTCTCGGCGTCGTCGAACTGACGGTGGCGCTGCACTATGTCTTCAACACGCCCGATGATCGGTTGATCTGGGATGTCGGCCATCAGGCCTATCCGCACAAGATCCTGACCGGCCGGCGCGAGCGCATCCGCACGCTGCGCCAGGGCGGCGGCCTCTCCGGCTTCACCCGGCGCAGCGAGAGCGAATACGACCCGTTTGGCGCCGCGCACTCCTCGACCTCGATCTCGGCCGGGCTCGGCATGGCGGTCGGGCGCGATCTTCAGGGCCGGACCAACAATGTGATCGCGGTCATCGGCGACGGCGCGATGAGCGCCGGCATGGCCTATGAGGCGATGAACAATGCCGGCGCCATGGAGGCGACGCGGCTCATCGTCATTCTCAATGACAACGACATGTCGATCGCCCCGCCGGTCGGCGCCTTGAGCGCCTATCTCTCGCGCCTGCT
>JAXDMU010000175.1:0-5002 GCA_034665905.1 Aliidongia sp.
AGGCGTTGTCGTAGGTGCGGCCGTCGCCCATCACGCCCACGGTGCGCACCGGCAGCAGGACGGCGAAGGCTTGCCAGATCGCGTCGTATAGCCCGGCGGAGCGGATTTCCTCCAAGAAGATCGCGTCGGCGCGGCGTAGGATGTCCAGGCGTTCGCGGGTGATGGCGCCGGGGATGCGGATGGCGAGGCCGGGGCCGGGGAAGGGGTGGCGGCCGATCAGGCGCTCGGCCATGCCGAGTTCGCGGCCCAGGGCGCGCACCTCGTCCTTGAAGAGTTCGCGCAACGGCTCGACCAGCTTCAGCTTCATCCGGGCCGGCAGGCCGCCGACATTGTGGTGCGATTTGATCGTGACACTCGGGCCGCCGGTGAAGGAGACCGATTCGATGACGTCGGGGTAAAGCGTGCCCTGCGCCAGGAAATCGGCGCCGCCCAGCTTGGTCGCCTCGGCGTCGAACACGTCGATGAAGGTGGCGCCGATGATCTTGCGCTTTTGTTCCGGGTCGGTCACGCCGGCCAGACGCTCCAGGAAAATCGTTCCGGCATCGACATGAACCAGCGGGATGTTGAAAAGATCGCGGAAGGTGGCGACGACATCGCCGGCCTCGTCGCCGCGCAGCAACCCGGTATCGACGAAGATGCACGTCAGTTGGTCGCCGATCGCCTCGTGCAGCAGCACGGCGGCGACGGCGGAATCAACACCGCCGGAGAGGCCGCAAATCACCTTGCCGGTACCGACCTGGGCGCGAATCCGGCGGATCGCCTCGGCCCGGAACGCCGCCATGGTCCAATCGCCTTGGCAGCCGGCGATGTTGTGGGTGAAGTTCTTCAGCAGCCGGGCGCCCTGCGGCGTGTGCACCACTTCGGGATGGAACATCACGCCGTAGAAATGCCGGGCCTCGTCGGCGATGACGGCGAAGGGCGCGTTCTCGCTGGAGGCCGCGACCTGGAAGCCGGGCGGCATGGCGTCGATCCGGTCGCCATGGCTCATCCAGACCTGCTCGCGCGCACCCAGCCCGTCGAGCAGCGGGCTCGGTTGCTTGACGTCGATGAAGGCGCGGCCGAATTCTCGATGCAGCCCGCCGACCACGCTGCCGCCCAGTTGCGCGCAGAGCGTCATCTGGCCATAGCAGATGCCGAGCACCGGCACGCCCAGTTCGAACACCTTTTGCGGCGCCCGCGGGCTCGCCTCGGCCGTCACGGAATCCGGGCCGCCGCTGAGGATGATCGCCTTGGGCTGGAACGCCGCCACCTTGTCATCCGCCATCGAGAACGGATGGATCTCGCAATAGACGCCGCTTTCGCGCACCCGACGCGCGATCAGCTGGGTCACCTGGCTGCCGAAATCGAGGATCAGGACGCGGTCATGCAGGGCGGTCGTGTCGGACATGGCAAGGCGCTCTCAGGGCAGGGAGTCAGGTTCATCGTCCGGCTCGGCGGACGGGGTTTCGGGGGTCGCGGCGTTGCGCATCAGCACGGCGACGAAGAAGCCGTCCGTGCCGTGGCGGGCCGGCGTCAGATGCAGCATGTCGCCCGGTTCCGGGCACGGCTTGCCGAAGACGTCGCGCCAGACCTCGCCGATCGGCACCAGGGCGAAATCCGGATGGCCGGCGAGAAACGCTTCGATCTGCCGATCGTTTTCTTCCGGCAGCAGCGAGCAGGTCGCATAGATCACGCGGCCGCCCGGCTTGGCGAGGCGGGCCGCACTTTCGAGAATGCGCGCCTGAAGTGCTACCAGTTCGGTCAGATCCTTGGGCTCCAGCCGCCATTTGGCGTCCGGGTTGCGGCGCCAGGTGCCGGTGCCGGTGCAGGGCGCATCGACGAAGACGCGGTCGAAGCTCTGGGCGTGGTGCTTCACCCATTTATCGCGCTCGGTGCTGAGTTGCCGGCGCTCGACATTGGAGATCCCGGCCCGACGCAGCCGCGTGGCGGAACGTTCGAGGCGCTTGGCCGAAATATCGCAGGCGATGAGATGGCCCTTGTTGCGCATTTGCGCGGCGATCGCCAGCGTCTTGCCGCCGGCTCCGGCGCAGAAATCGACGACCCGCATGCCGGGCTTGGCCTCGGCCAGCAAGGCGGCCAATTGCGAGCCTTCGTCCTGCACCTCGATCCGGCCGCTCTTGAACACCTCAAGGGTCGAGAGCGGAATGCGCTCATAGACGCGCAAACCGGTGGGCGCGAATTCGGTCGGCACCGCATCGATGCCTTCCTCGGCCAGCGCCTTGCGAGCATCGGCCCGGTTGGATTTCAGTTGGTTGACGCGCAGATCAAGCGGGGCGGCACCATTCATCGCCGCCATTTCCTCGGTCAGGCGATCGCCGAACAGGCTATTGAGCGCGCTGTCGAGCCAGAGCGGATAGTTGCAGCGCACCGGTTGCGGCATCTCGGGGTGATCCAGCATCTTGCCGGCCAGCCCCTCGATCAGGCCGCGCTCGATCCGGTCGAGCGGCGTCGGGCGAAAGACATCGCCGTCGCAGGCCCGGTCGATCACGTCGGGCCGCCAGCCCTCGACCAGCGCCAGCGCCGCCAGCACGCGCTTGCGCGGTGAGGGCGGCAGGCCCGGCACGATGCGGGCGATGTACCAGTCGATCGCGGCACGGCGGCGCAGCACGGCATAGATATGCTCGGAAATCGCCGCGCGATCCTTCGAGCCGGCGAAGCGATGCCGGCGGAAATAGCCGCCGACGATATCATCGGCCGCCGCCCTGCCCGTTTCGATCTCGCCGATCAGTTCGATCGCCGCCTGGACCCGCGCACCCGGCGTCATGCGCCCCTCGCCGGATTGACGTCACATATCCTGGCGATAATTCGGCGCCTCCCGCGTGATCGAAACATCATGAACATGGCTCTCGGCGAGACCGGCACCGCTGATCCGGACGAAATTGCAATTGCGCTGCATGGCGGCGATATCGGCCGCCCCGGTATAGCCCATCGCGGCCCTGAGGCCGCCGACCAGTTGATGGATGACCTGACCGACCGGCCCCTTATGCGGCACCCTTCCTTCGATGCCTTCCGGCACCAGCTTCAGCGTGTTCGAGACTTCCTGTTGGAAATAGCGATCGGCCGAGCCGCGCGCCATGGCCCCGACCGAGCCCATGCCGCGATAGGATTTGTAGGTGCGGCCCTGATAGAGGAAGACCTCGCCCGGCGCCTCGTCGGTGCCGGCGAAGAGCGAGCCCAGCATCGCGGCATCGGCCCCGGCGGCAATCGCCTTGGCCAGATCGCCGGAATATTTGATGCCGCCATCGGCGATCACGGGAATGTCGGATTTGCGGCATTCCTCGACGCAATCCATGATCGCGGTCAATTGCGGCACGCCGACGCCGGACACGATCCGCGTGGTGCAGATCGAACCCGGCCCGATGCCGACCTTGACCGCATCGGCCCCGGCATCGATCAGCGCGCGCGCACCGCCGGCTGTCGCGACATTGCCGGCGATCACTTGCGTATAGTTCGACAGCTTGCGGATCTTGGCGACCGATTCGATGACGCCGGCCGAATGGCCATGCGCGGTATCGATCACCAACACATCGACCCCGGCATCGAACAAAGCTGCCGCCCGCTCGATCCCGCTCACGCCGACCCCGGTCGCCGCGGCGACGCGCAGGCGGCCCTGATCATCCTTCGAGGCGTTGGGGAAATTCTGTGCCTTTTCGATGTCCTTGACCGTGATCAGTCCGACGCAGCGATAGTCGCCATCGACCACCAGCAGCTTTTCAATGCGGTACTGATGCAGCAGGCGCATCGCCTCGTCGCGCGAAACCGTGTCGCGCACCGTGATCAGCCGCTCCTTGGTCATCAGCTCGGCAACCGGGATCGATTGATCGATGGCGAAGCGGACATCACGGTTGGTCAGAATGCCGAGCAGCCGCTTGGTGCCGCGCTCGACCACCGGAATGCCGGAAATCCGCCAGGCGGCGCGCAACGCCAGCGCATCGGCCAACGTCTGGTCGGGATGGATCGTCACCGGATCGACCACCATGCCGGCTTCGAATTTCTTGACCTTGCGGACTTCGCCGGCCTGTTGTTCGATCGTCATGTTCTTGTGAATCGTGCCGAGCCCGCCGGCCTGGGCCATGGCGATCGCCAGCGGCGCCTCGGTCACGGTATCCATGGCGGCGGAGATCAGCGGGATTCCCAACTCGATGCTGCGGGTCAGCCGCGTCTTGGTGCTGACCTCGGTCGGCACGACATCGGACGCGCCCGGCACCAGCAGAACGTCATCGAACGTATAGGCTTCTCGGAATAGCATGCCGCCTCCGGCGATTGGGAGTGGCAGCGCATAATACACAACATAGGGGCCGAAGGAAGTCCCGATATGGCGTGCCGCAGCGCGGCAGCCACCCGCTTTCCGCGGGGCGCGCGGGCGGTTCAGCCGCGAAACCCGGTCGCGACGACATAGACCTCCGCGGAATCCTGCCGGCTGGCCGGCGGCTTGGCGTGCCGGACGGCGGTGAAGTCGCGCTTCAGCCGGTCGAGCAGGGTGCGCTCGGTGCCGCCCTGGAACACCTTGGCGACAAAGATGCCGCCGGGCGACAGCACCTCGGCGGCGAATTCATAGGCCGTCTCGGCCAAAGCCATGACGCGCAGATGATCGGTCGGGCCATGGCCGGTCGTCGGCGCCGCCATGTCGGACAGCACGACATCGGCCGGGCCATCGAGCGCGGCCTTCAGCCGTTCCGGGGCACTCGGATCGAGGAAATCGAGTTGCATGATCTCGGCTCCGGTCACCGGGTCCATCGCCAGGTAATCGATGCCGACGATCTTGCCCTGCTTGCCGACCCGTTCGGCCGCGATCTGGCACCAGCCGCCGGGCGCGCAGCCGAGATCGACGATGCGTTTGCCCGGTGTCAGAAAATGGAATTTCTCGTCGAGCTGAATCAGCTTGAACGCGGCGCGCGAGCGATAGCCCTGGCGCTTGGCCTCGGCGACATAAGGGTCGTTGAGCTGACGCTGGAGCCAGAGCGTCGAGGAAAGCGAACGCTGACGCGCGGTCTTGACGCGC
>JAXDMU010000176.1:0-4129 GCA_034665905.1 Aliidongia sp.
ATGCAGGCGGCGAACCTCCCTGTCGGCCAGACAGGTGCCGGTCGGGTTGTTGGGATTGGCCAGAAAGACCAGCCGGGTACGCTCGGTCACCGCGGCCAGCAAAGCATCGACATCGGCGGTCAGATCGATTTCCGGTGCCGTCACCGGCGTCGCCCCCACCGCCATCGCCGAGATCGCATACATGACAAAGCCGTGGCGGCTGTACAGCACCTCGTCGCCCGGCCCGGCATAAGCCCGCACCAGCAACGCGATCAGCTCGTCGGAACCATTGCCGCACACGATGCGCGCCGGATCGAGGCCGAAATGCCGGCCGAGCGCCGTCCGCAGATCGACAGTGCCGCCGTCCGGATAGCGGTGCGCGAGGGCGGCATGCGCCTCCAGCGCCTCGACCACCTTGGGGCTGGGGCCGAGGGCGCTTTCATTGGAGGCCAGCTTGATGACCCGGTTGACGCCGGGGATGGTGGCCTCGCCGCCGACATAGGGGGCAATATCGAGAATGCCGGGACGAACCACCGGGCCGGTTTCGGCATGCTGTTTCACATCGGACAAAAGACCCGCTCCTTATGCGGATGGGGCGCTTGGCGGCAGAACCGGATCGGAATAGCCCCCCAAGTGATAAACCCGTGCGACCGGCGTGCCTAGCTGGGTTGCCAATTCGCCGAAGCGTTCGTCGTCCGACGTGACCGGCCCGTCGAGTTCCAGCAGAATCAGGCAAATCCCATCGTGGCTCGACACATCCATGAGAAGGCCGCCAAAACCAGCGGCGCCCAAGCTCGAAATCACTTTCATGCGACTCGTCGCGGCGGCGATTTCGACGACGATCAGCGAATGATCGACATCCGAGAAATCGCCGACATTGCGGCCGATAGCGAGCACATCGGTGGTACCGCGCGCATTGCCGCGCTCGGTCAAAGGCAGGCGCGCAAAAACCCGGGGGGCCGCGCTGTCGCCGCTCAGCAATTGCCGCCACCACGGATCCTGGTCATGTTCCTGGGGCATCGGCAACACCCCGATCGTCATCGGCCGGTCCGAGACGGCGCGAAACACCTGGCCGATCGTCTGATAGGCACTCATCGGCATGATCGCACCGAAATGATCGCGCGCGAGATCCCAGGCGCCCGGTGCGCCGTCCGGGGCGAAGACGGCAACCCCCATCGGGTGCTGCATCTGGCTGATTGCGGCGATCATTTCGCGCCATATGCGGACAACGGCCGCGAACGGAAACGCGCCCCGGTGGCGATTCGCCAACCGCCGCAGCACGGCGATTTCGCGCTGCGGCTGAATGACCGCAGTACCGTTGCGGTCCTTGTGTCGGCGAATGTCATCGACCAAGGCCGCGCGGGCCATCACAAGATCGTGAATCTGTTCGTCGAACCGGTCGATACGCTGCCGCAGTTCAGCGAGTGGAATGTCGGAATTTCCCATGGATCTCTTAAAATCAAGTTTCGCAACGTCATGATGAGACGGTCCGTGTCCGTGCCCGTGCCCGGGCCGCGAACGAGGTGCGCGAATGGTGCGCCCACCTCGGCACGACCACAATCGCAATATCGTCAGAGATCGCCCGCCGATCTGCTCGTCCGGCCCGGCAACAAAGCATTTGACAGTTCATGCAGTTGGGCCGGAGATAACCGGCCTTGCCGGTCAATCCGGCGTTTGTGCCACGCAACGAGACCTACACGCAAGATGAGCTTTCCCGTCACGGCGTTCCCTCAGCATATCGAGCGTCCGGGGCAGGTATTGGCGATCACAGAGCCGTTGCGCCTGGAATCCGGCGTCGTGCTGCCAGCATATCATATCGCCTATCAGACCTATGGCGTACTCAATGCCGAGCGCTCCAACGCCATCCTCGTCTGCCACGCGCTGACCGGCGACCAATACGTCGCCGGCACCCACCCGATCACCGGCAAGCCTGGCTGGTGGACCACGCTGGCCGGGCCGGGCCGGGTAATCGATACCGACCGCTATTTCGTCATCTGTTCGAATGTGCTGGGCGGCTGCCTCGGCACCAGCGGTCCGAAGGAGATCAATCCGGCGACGGGCGAGCCCTGGGCGCTGGATTTTCCCGTCATCACCGTGGGTGACATGGTGGCGGCCCAGCAAAAGCTGATCGATCATCTGGGCATCGATCAGCTTTTCTGTGTCATCGGCGGGTCGCTGGGCGGCATGCAGGTGTTGCAATGGATGACGGCCTGTCCCGATCGCGTCTTCGCCGCCGTGCCGATCGCGACCGCGTCGCGGCAATCGGCCCAGAACATCGCCTTTCACGAGGTCGGCCGTCAGGCGATCATGGCCGACCCCGATTGGTGCAACGGCGATTATATAAGCCAGGACCGCCGCCCCGAGCGCGGCTTGGCGGTCGCCCGAATGGCGGCTCATATCACTTATCTCTCGGAGGCCGGGCTGCACCGGAAATTCGGCCGCAATCTTCAGGACCGCCCGCATTTTACCTACGGCTTCGAGGCGGATTTCCAGGTCGAAAATTATCTGCGCTACCAAGGTGCGGCCTTCGTCGAGCGGTTCGATGCCAATTCCTATCTCTACATCACCCGCGCGACTGATTATTTCGATTTGGCGGCCGAGCATGGCGGCGTGCTGGCCGCGGCGTTCCGCCGGTCGACGGCGCGCTGTTGCGTGATTTCCTTCACCAGCGATTGGCTTTATCCGACGGCCGAGAGCCGGATCATCGTCAAGGCGCTGAACGCCGTCGCCGGCAATGTCAGCTTCGTCGAGATCGAAACCGATTCGGGCCATGACGCGTTTTTCCTGGAGGAGCCTGAATTTTTTGGCACGCTCCAGGGCTTTCTCGACGGCTGCGCCAAGCATCGGGGCCTCAAATGAGCGCGATTTTGGCCGCCCGCCCGACGGAGGCCCCCGAATTGCGCGCCGACCTAAAGCTCATCGCCGATCTGGTCGCGCCCCGCAGTCGTGTTCTCGATATCGGCTGCGGCGATGGCGAGCTGCTGGCCTATCTCGCCCGAACCAAATCGGTCGACGGCCGCGGCATGGAATTGAGTCAGGCCGGGGTTAATGCCTGCGTGCGGCATGGCTTGTCGGTCATCCAGGGCGATGCCGACAACGACCTCGAAGCCTATCCGACCGGCGCCTTCGACTACGCCATCCTCAGCCAGACGCTCCAGGCGACGCGCCATCCGCGTCAGGTGCTGGAGAGCCTCGCCCGAATCGGCCGGCGCGTCATCGTCTCGTTTCCCAATTTCGCCTTCTGGCGCATCCGGCTGTCGCTGCTGACCGAAGGCCGGATGCCGCAGAGCACCTTGCTCAGCTATCCCTGGTACGAGACGCCCAATATCCATCTCTGCACCATCCGCGACTTCCTGGCTCTGGCAGCGGAATTGGGCATCACGATCGAACAGGCCCGGATGCTCGATCAGCACGGCCGCCCCTATCGGCTGCCGGCGACGAGCCGGCGGGCGAATTGGCTGGCTTCGCAAGGTGTATTGCTGTTGAGCAGGATCAGGTAGATCGGGTCAAACAACCGACTCGAGCACTTGCAGGATGAGCGAGCCGACCGCCGGCAAGGCGGGCAATGTCTCGATATCCTGAAGGCGGAACCAGCCGAGCGCTTCGGCATCGTCGGCCGCCTCGCCCTCGCCCGACAGCCAGTCGAACAGGACCGCGATCAGCGTGTAGTGATAGCGGCATCGCCCCGCCTCGTCGCGCTCGATGGCATCGAATGCGGTAAAGATCCGCGGGGCCGCGGCGCGCACGCCGGTTTCCTCGGCCAGTTCGCGATAGGCCGCTTCGTGGATCGTCTCGCCCAATTCCTGAACACCGCCGGGAAATCCCCAATAGCCCTGATTGGGCGGCTTCGCCCGGCGCACCAGCAGGAACCGGTCGCCACGACGGACGAGTGCCAAAATGCCAATAATCGGTTGGGTCGGGTAATTGCGGGTCATGGCAAGAACTATGCCCTTGCAGTGCGTCACGGGTCAAACGCAGTGAGGGAACGCGGGACGATCACACGCGTTCGGTCCGCCCGTCGCGCACCCGAAAAAAAACCCCCGGAATGGCTCCGGGGGTTTCTCAGATGGCTTTAGAAGAAATCGACGCTCAGGCCGCCTTCTTCTTCTTGGCAGTCGCCTTCTTCTTGGCAGACGTCTTGGTCGTCTTA
>JAXDMU010000177.1:0-3208 GCA_034665905.1 Aliidongia sp.
TTGGCGTAGCCGACGGCACGGCTCGCCTTGGGGCGGCCGAGCGCGGCGGCGAGGGCGCCATAGCTCATGACCGCACCGCTGGGAATCCGGCGCAGACCGAGCCAGACCGCGCGCTGGAAATCGGTACCGCCGGTCTCGACCGGAATCTCGTCCAGCCCGGCGGCTTCGCCCGCGAAATAGGCCGCGATCCGGCCCGAAATGCCGAGCGGGTCCGACGTCTCGACCAGCCGATAGGCTGTGCCGTAGCGTTTGGCCAGCAAGGCGTGCATCCGCGGCTCGTACCCCGCAAAATCGAGCGAAATTAGGTTCGTGCCGTCGGCCACCAGCAACACCGCGCCGATCGGGCTCGCCACCCGGTCGATCGATAAATCCATCGCTACCCTCCTTGCGTTGCGGCCAAGCTGAACCAGAGATGAATCGCCGCATAGGCGCGCCAGGGCCGCCAGGATTCCGCGCGCGCTTCCAGAGCCTTCAGTGCCGGCACGCCGTCCGCCGTCGCCGCCGCCTTGCGCAGCCCCAGATCGCCCGCGGGAAAGGCATCCGGTGCGCGGAGCGCCCGCATCGCCACATAATGCGCGGTCCACGGCCCGATACCGGGCAGGCGGCAGAGCCGTGCCACGCTGTCGTCGAGCGATTGTTCCGGGGACAGCAGATCGGGCTCGCGCACCAGCGTCGCGGCGAGGCCGGCAATGGCGGCGGCCCGCGCGCCGGGCACGCGAAGGATACCGGGATCGGCGCCGGTCAGCTCGGCCGGGGTTGGAAAGACATGGCTCAAACCCGGCGGTGGTGCCCCGTCTTCGAGCCGGAGCGGCGCGCCGTAGGAACTGGCGACGCGCCCAGCCAGCACAGTTGCCGCCGCCACGCTGATCTGCTGCCCCAGGATCGCCCGCACCGCCAACTCAAACGGCTCCCAGGTGCCCGGCACACGCAAGCCGGGCCGCGCCGCGACCAAAGGCGCAAATAGCGGATCGCGGGCGAAATGCGCGTCGATCGCCGCCGAATCGGCCGCCAGATCGAATTGCCGCGTCAGCCGCTTGGCGATGGTGCCCAGCGCGTCGGCCACCGGAAAGCGGATGGTCGCCTCAAGCGCCCCATCCCGCGGCCGCACTTCGACCACGCCGTGGCGTCCATCGAGTGCGATCGTGCGGCGATAGCACTCGCCCTCAACCATTTCCACCCCCGGAATCGCGCGGGGTCCGAGGAAACCCAACAGCACCGGCCAATCGAACGGCGGCCGATAGGGCAGCCGGATGGCGATGCCGGCATCTGGCGAAACGGTCGATAGCGGGAACGGTGCGATTGTCATGAACAAAAATGGAACACAACGCGCGCCGCGTTTCAAGTCTTTACCGTGCGCAAGCCCACCGGCCTTCGACAGAAAATTTTGATGTTCGGCACGCTTGATGCTACGCCCTCTGGCGGCCGCGCCGACGTGCCTCCCCGATAGAGATTCCACCATGCCCGCCACATTGATCGCTGCCGCGCCGCTTGTTATAGTCATTGTCCTGATCGCCAGCCGCCGCGTCGGTGTGCTGCCGGCCGGGGCGATCGGCTGGGTGCTGGCGGTCACGGCGGCGGCAATGTTGCGGCCGGAGCTGGCGGATCTGCCCCGTTTTGCACTGGTCGAAACGCTGCGGGGGGCGTGGCTCGCCTGGCAGGCGGTGGCAGTGATTTTGGCCGGGATGTTTTTCTACCGCACGCTGCGCCGGCATGAAGCGGCGTTGTTCGAGGCCGGGGCCGCGCCGGGGAATTTTTCACATCGGCGGCTTTTCGCGGTCTGCTTTCTGCTGGGACCGTTCGCGGAAACCGCGACCGGTTTCGGTGTCGGCTGCATCATTGCCGTGGCCGCCCTGCTGCGCATGGGGCTGAGCGGCATTCCGGCGGTCGTGCTCGCGCTGTTCAGTCAGATGCTGGTGCCGTGGGGTGCGCTCGCGGTCGGTACCATGATCGGGGCCAGTCTGGCGGGACAGAGCGACAGCCGCCTCGCCTTCGCCAGTGCGCTTTTATCCGGGCCGCTGCTCGCCGGTTATCTGATGATCTATTGGCGAAGTGCCGCTGCCGCGGGCCATCCCGTCCCCATCGCACAGCGCCGCGACGATGCGCTCTGGACCGTATTTCTGGCACTGGCCTTGGCCGCGGCGAGCCGTGTACTGCCGGCGGAACTCGGCTGCCTTGCGGCTGCGGGCGGACTGCTGATGCTGCGCTATTGGCGCGACGAGCGGCCCGATCGGGCCGCTTTTCGCCAGACCATTGGCAATGCCGCACCTTATGCGGTCCTCACACTCGTGCTCATTGCGACACGAATCGTGCCGCCGCTGGCCCAGGGGCTCAGATCCGTCCTGGTCATTGCGCCTTTTCCCGACCTGCCGGTTTTTGCCGTGCTCTACAATCCCAGCTTCTGGCTGATCGCCGTCGCTGCGGGATTCATCCTGGCGCTCGGCCAAGTCTCGGAACTTGGCACCTTGCTGCGCGAGACGGCGCGGTCCGGTTGGCGGCCGGCCGCCATTACGCTGATCTTCGTCGCGACCGCGCAGGTTCTGAGTGCCGCCGGAGCCGCGCGTCTGATCGGCGCGGCACTCCAGGCGAGCCTCGGATCGGCGACTCTGCTTGCCGCCCCGCTGCTGGGCGCGGTCGGCGGCTTTCTGACCGGCAGCACCTCGGCTTCGAACGGCATGATGATGCCGGTCCAGGCCGCCATGGGAACCGGCGGCGGCCTGTGGCCGGCGGCAATTCAGAACACGGCGGCGAGCAATTTCACGCTGCTCTCGCCGATTCGCATTTCCATGGCGCTGGCGCTCGCCGCCCCCGGAACCGCCGAGGGTGCAGTCTATCGCACGGCGTGGCCGATTGCCGTGATGCTGGCGCTGGGCTTGATGACCGAAGCGGTCATACTGGCGCTCTTGCCCGTCTGAAGGACGCGGCTTCGTCGCGATGGGCTTGCCCCGGCTCTGTCATCAAGAGCAAGCTGGCGTCACCTCCCCCCATTTCGGAGACAGCCTCTGTCCGCCCTCACCCTCGATTGCGTCACCAAGCGCTTTGCCGATTTCATTGCGGTACGGGAATTGAGCTTCGACGTGCCCGAGGGATCGATCTTCGGGTTTCTGGGGCCGAACGGGGCCGGCAAGACCACGACGCTACGCATGGTGCTCGATCTGCTCCAACCGGATTCGGGTCGTATCACGGTGGCGGGGCAGACGCCGGGCCGGGC
>JAXDMU010000178.1:0-3696 GCA_034665905.1 Aliidongia sp.
ATCGCTTTCGGCCAGCAGTGCGGCGATATCGGCGCGCGGCCGGTCGGCGGTGATCTCCGGCCCGGCGATCACCAAGGGCGGATCGGCCAGCGCCACGACGCCGTCCAACTCCGCCTTGGGCAGGCGTGCCGAGACCGGCTGCGGCGTGGCACCCAGTTTCCAGCAGGCAAAGCACGCTTCGATGAAGCCGATGCTGTTGGGCAAGGCGATGGTGACATATGAACCTTTGCGCACATTCCGCGCGGCCAGTGCGCGGGCGAAGCGGTTGGTGCGGCGATCAAGCTCGCCCCAACTGATCCGGTCGGGGCCGCAACGGACGGCGACGGCATCGGGCCGGGCCGCGGCAAGTTCGCCCAGCCGGGCGCCCAGGGAAATCTCCACGTCAGTCATCACCGTCTCCGCTCCCCGCTTTCGGTATCGACGTTCCTCCGGTTTTTCCGGTAGGGTGCGCCCGCGCCTACAGTTGCAAAAAATCATGAGGGGGAGTGTCGATGAGATTCGATGGCCGGGTCGCGATCGTGACCGGAGCGGGCGGCGGTCTGGGCCGCGCCCATGCGTTGGCGCTGGCGGCGCGCGGGGCGAAACTCGTGGTCAATGATCTGGGCTGCGCGCGCGACGGCACCAGCGGGTCGCTGAGTGCGGCCGAGCGGGTGGTCGAGGAGATCCGCGCGGCCGGCGGCACGGCGATCGCCAGCGGCGCGTCGGTCACCGATCCGGTCGCGATCGAGGCGATGGTGGCCGCCGCGATGACCGAATGGGGCCGGGTCGATATCCTGGTCAACAATGCCGGCATTCTGCGCGACAGGAGCTTCGCCAAGATGAAGCTTGAGGATTTCCGCGCGATCGTCGATGTCCATCTGATGGGTGCGGTCAATTGCACCAAGGCGGTGTGGGACATCATGCGGGCACAGAATTACGGCCGCATCGTCATGACCATCTCGTCGTCCGGCCTCTATGGTAATTTCGGTCAGGCCAATTACGGTGCCGCCAAGATGGCGTTGGTCGGGCTGATGCAGACGCTGTCGATCGAGGGGACCAAGAACAATATCCGAGTGAATTGCCTCGCCCCGACCGCGGCCACACGCATGACCGAGGAGATCCTGCCGCCCGACATGCTGAAGTTGATGGAGCCGGGGACGGTCTCGCCCGGCGTGCTGGCGCTGGTCGCCGAGGATGCGCCGAGCCGCGCCATACTCTGCGCCGGGGCCGGCAGCTTCGAGCGGGCCTATGTCACGCTGACCCAGGGCAGCTTCATCGGCGGCGGCGAGGCGGCGCCCGACCGGGTGGCGGCGCAGTTCGAGCAGATCTCCGAGCGCGCCGGTGAAGTCGTGCCGGAAAACGCCTTCGAACAGAGCCGGATCGAAGTGGCGAACGCCTCGCGGGGCGTTTGAGGCGCGGCGACAGGGGGAAACAAGATGGATCTGGGCCTGGACGGAAAACGCGCCCTGGTGATGGGCGGAAGCCGAGGCATCGGCCGCGGTATCGCGGCCGCCCTGGCCGGCGAGGGGGCGGCTGTCGCCATTGTCTCGCGCGATCAGGCGGCGCTTGACCGGACGGCGGCCGAAATCGGCAGCGAAACCGGGCGCCCCGTGCTGCCGATCGCGGCCGACCTCGCCGATCGCGCCGCCCTCGCCGCGGCGTTTGCCGCCGTGGAAAGCCACTTAGGCGGGGTTGATATCCTGGTCAATAATTCGGGCGGGCCGCCGCCTTCGGGCGTGGGCGGGATCGATCCGGCCTTGTGGCGCGATCAGTTCGAGATGATGGTGCTCAACATCATCGGCTTGACGGATCTGGCGCTGCCCGGCATGCGCGCGCGGCGCTGGGGGCGGGTGCTGACGGTAGCGTCGTCGGGCGTGATTCAGCCGATTCCGGCGATCGGCCTGTCCAATACCTTGCGCTCGGCCCTCGTCGGCTGGTCAAAGACCCTGGCCGGCGAGGTCGGGCGCTTCGGCATCACGGTCAACATGCTGCTGCCCGGCCGCATCGCAACCCAACGCGTCGCCCAGATCGACGCCGCCGCTGCCGCGGCCCAGGGCAAGACGCCGGAGGTGATCGCCGAGCGCTCGGCCGCGGAGATTCCGGTCGGCCGGTACGGTACGATCGAGGAATTCGGCGCCGTCGCCGCCTTCCTGGCCGGCACAGGCGCCAGCTACGTCACCGGCAGCATGATCCGGATTGATGGCGGGGCGACGCGATCGATTTAGCTGTTGTCCGCGTCCGCGACCAGTTCGGCGACATGCCGGGCGATGGCGAGCGAGGCGGTCAGACCCGGTGATTCGATGCCGAACAGATTGACCAGCCCGCTGACACCGTGCTGCTGCGGGCCGTCGATGCGGAAATCCGGGGTCGGTTCATGGGGACCGCCGATTTTGGGCCGGATGCCGGCATAGCCCGGCTGAAGCGCGCCATCGGGCAAGGCCGGCCAGTATTTCCGGATCGCAGCGTAGAATCCGGCGGTGCGGGCGATTTCGACGTCGTAGCCGGGCCGCTCGACCCATTCGATGTCCGGGCCGAAGCGCGCCTGCCCACCCAGATCGAGCGTCAGATGGACGCCGAGGCCGGCATGCTCCGGCACGGGATAGATCAGCCGGGAAAACGGTGTTCGCCCTGTGAGCGTGTAGTAGGAACCCTTGCAGAAATACGCGCGCGGCAATGCGGCGGGCGGCAGGCCATCGATGCGGCCGGCGAGCGCCACTGCGTCGAGCCCGGCGCAATTGACCAGCCAGCGGCAATCGAGCCGCATCGGCTGGGCGCCGCCGATCGCGAGCGACAGACCGTCGGTGCCGATTTCACCGCCGAGGATCGGCGCGCGGCAGACGATCTGAGCGCCCGCCGCCTCGGCATCGCCCTGATAGGCCAGCATCAGCCCATGGCTGTCGATGATGCCGGTCGAGGGCGACAGCAGGGCGCCGACGCAGGCGAGCGCCGGTTCGAGCCGCCGCGCGTCGGTGTCGTCGAGCCATGCCAGATCGAACACGCCATTGGCGTCGGCGCGGACTGTGATCGCCTTGAGCGTATCAAGCTCGTTCACGGCGGTTGCCACCACCAATTTGCCGAGCCGCCGGGCGGCAACGCCGTGCTCGGCGCAATAGCGATAGAGATGGTCACGCCCTTCGACGCACAGCCGCGCCTTGAGGCTGTCCTGGGGGTAATAGAGGCCGGCATGGATCACTTCGCTGCTGCGCGACGAGGTGACGGTGCCGATCGCGGTCTCGGCCTCCAGCACCAGCACCTCGTGTCCGGCCTGCGCCAACGCCCGCGCGATGGCAAGGCCGACCACGCCGGCACCGGCCACAATAATCTCCATCCGTTCCATCCCGGCTAGCCGGCCAGGAAATCGATAATCGCCGGAAAAGCGGCCGGATCTTGCGGTATGAAGAAATGACCGCCTTCGAAGAAGCGCAAGGTGGCGCCCGGAATTTGCCGGCGCATCGCGCGTTGTGCGGTCGGTAAGGCGATCCCGTCATAGCGGCCGGCGAACAAACCGACCGGCATGGCGAGTTGCGGCAACCGGTCGAACGTGTCGTGCGCGGCCCGCGCCGCAAGCTGGCGCCGTGCGCCCATCGCGGACGCCGGATCGCCTTCATCGATCGGCCGGGCCATGGCGACCATCTCATCGATCGCCGATCGAGTGCGCTCGGGGCTCGCCGCTACCCAGGCCGCGGCCCGCCGGATGTCGGTCACTCCCAGCAAATG
>JAXDMU010000179.1:0-3970 GCA_034665905.1 Aliidongia sp.
GCATCACCGTGCTCAATTTCGGCCGGGTCATCGCCGAGGGCAACCCGCGCGAAATCCGCGAGAATGGCGCGGTGATCGAAGCATATCTCGGCAGCAAGCTCGCGACCCGCCTCGCCGGGGCCGCCCCATGAATCTACTAGAAATCCGCAATCTCCGCCTCGCCTATGGCCGGATCGAGGCGGTCAAAGGGATCGATCTCGATATCGCCGAAGGTGCTACAGTTTCGCTGATCGGGTCCAACGGTGCCGGGAAAACCACGGTCCTGCGCGCACTTTCCGGGCTGTTGCGGCCGCGCGCCGGGTCGATCCGCTTCGACGGCACCGACCTTTCAGGCCAGCCACCGCACCGCATCGCGCGGCGCGGCATCGTCCAGGTCCCGGAAGGACGCCAGATCTTCGCCCAGATGAGCGTCGCCGAGAATCTGCGGATGGGCGGCTATCTCGTCACCGACGCCGCCCAATATGCCGAACGGCGCGCGCAAATCCTGGCCCTCTTCCCGCGCCTGAACGAACGGCTGACCCAACCGGCCGGCCTGCTGTCCGGCGGCGAGCAGCAGATGCTGGCGATCGGCCGGGCGCTGATGGCCGAGCCCCGGCTGCTGCTGCTCGACGAACCCTCGATGGGGCTGGCGCCGCTGTTCGTCGAGGAAATCTTCGCGATCATCGAAACACTGAAGCGCCGGGGCATCACGATTTTGTTGGTCGAGCAGAATGCCCGCGCAGCGCTCGACATCTCGGATTACGCTTACGTCCTCGAAAGCGGCCGGATTACCCTCTCCGGCCCGGCGGCCACCATCGCCGATCATCCCGACATCATTGCGGCCTATCTCGGGGCCGCCTGACAGGATACCGACCGAATGTTTCGACCTGTGCTGTTCTCCGCCTTGCTCGGCCTCGCCGTCACCGCCTCGGCCGAGGGGATTCCCGCCGCCACCGACGGGCTGATGGTCTCGGCGATCGATCCGAGTGTGCCGCCTTGCGAAAACTTCTATCTGCATGCCTGCAAGGGCTGGCTCACCGCAAACCCGATTCCGCCCGATCAGGCGCGCTGGGGTGTCGATGATGTGCTGGTCGAGCGGAACCGCGAGAAGCTGCGGACAATCCTGGAAAAGGCGACGGCATCGCCCGACACCGAGAGCCGCCGGATCGGCGATTTCTGGGCGGCCTGCATGGACGAGGCCGGTATCGAGGCACGCGGCCTGGCACCATTGCAGCCGGAACTGGACCGGATCGACGCGCTGACCGACAAGGCGGAACTCGCCCCGTTCGTCGCCCATCTGCACCGGATCGGCGTCGATGCGCTGTTCGGCTTCGGCTCGGACCAGGATTACGCCGACGCGTCCCAGGTCATCGCCGTGGCCGATCAGGGCGGTCTCGGCCTGCCCGAGCGCAAATATTACCTCAATACCGGCAAGGATGCCGATGCGACCCGCGCCGCCTATGTCGCCCATCTGGGCCGCCTCTTCGCGCTTGCGGGTACGGCCGCGCCGGACGCGGCAGCGGCGTCGGTCATGGCGCTCGAAACCCGCCTGGCCCAAACGAGCCTCAGCGACGTGCAGCGCCGCGATCCGACCCAGATCTATCACAAGCTGCCGGTCAGCGATCTCGACAAGCTGGCACCGGGCTTCACCTGGGCCGCCTATCTGCGCGAGGTCGGCGCCCCACCGGTCAGCACGCTCAACATCGCCGTGCCCGACTTCTTTCAAGGCATCCAGACGACCATCGCCGAGACACCGCTCGATGCGATCAAATTCTATCTGCGCGCCCATCTGCTGCATCACGCCGCCGACATGCTGCCCAAGCGCTTCATCGAGGAGAATTTCGACTTCTTCGGCAAGACCCTGGCCGGCGCCAAGGAATTGAAGCCGCGCTGGAAGCGCTGCGTCAGCTTCGTCGATGCGGCATTGGGCGAGGATCTGGGCCGGATCTATGTCCGCGAAGCCTTCGGCCCCGACGCCAAGGCCAGCATCGCCGCCCTGGTGAAGCATCTGCGCACCGCCTATGCCGCCGACATCAAATCCCTGCCCTGGATGGGCAAGGAGACCAAGGCGAAGGCCGACGCCAAGCTCAACGCGATGGTCGAAAAGATCGGCTATCCCGACAAATGGCGCGATTATTCCAAGCTCGACATCAAGCGCGACGACGCGCTCGGCAACCACTTCCGCGCGGCGACGTTCGAGAACGACCGGGAATTCGCCAAGATCGGCAAGCCGGTCGATAAGGGCGAATGGCAGATGACGCCGCCGACGGTGAATGCCTATTACGACCCCCAAAAGAACGATATCAACTTTCCGGCCGGCATTCTCCAGCCACCGAATTTCGATGCGCGCTGGGACGACGCGACCAATTACGGCGCGATCGGTGCGGTGATCGGCCATGAAATGACCCATGGCTTCGATGATGAGGGCCGACAGTTCGACGGCCAGGGCAATCTCAAGGATTGGTGGAGCAAGAACGACACCAAGCAGTTCAAGGCGCGGGCCGCCTGTCTCGTCGCCGAATATGGCGGATTCGGCGTGGGCGACGGCGTGAAACTCGACGGCAACCTGACCCTGGGCGAGAACACCGCGGACAATGGCGGCACGCGTCTGGCGTATCGCGCGCTGAAACAGGCGCTCGCCGGCAAGAGCGTGCCCAAGCGCGACGGCTATACGCCCGAACAGCGATTCTTCCTGGCGTACGCCCAGAGCTGGTGCGAGAATCAGACACCGGAAGGCGAGAAGCTCCAGGCGCTGACCGATCCGCATTCGACCTCGGAATACCGGGTGAACGGCGTGGTCACCAACATGCCGGAATTCCGCGAGGCCTTCCGATGCAAGGCCGGCGCGCCGATGGCGCCGAAGAAAAGCTGCCGGGTCTGGTAAATCGTATCGGCGAGCCTTCGCCCGCCGGTTCGGTCCGTTCGATTTTCACTATTGCCTTTGACCCCGGACTCGCCGTCAAATCCGGGCCGAGGGAGCTGAAAAAAACATGGACGAGACGCGCGAAATGCTCGGAGCCACGGTCGAACGGCTATTGGCGCCACATTGTACCTCGTCGAAGCTGCTCGAAGCGGAAGTCGGGGTTTGGCCGGCGGCGCTCTGGACGGCGCTTGAGCAGGCCGGGCTGACGCGCGCCTTGCTGCCGGAAGCGTCGGGTGGTGCCGGTCTCGACCCTGAGCAGGCGCTGTCGCTGGTGCGCGCCGCCGGGCGGCACGCCGCGCCGGTGCCGCTTGCCGAAACCATGATGGCCGGCTGGCTGCTGGCCGGTGCCGGGCTCGACATCCCCGATGGGCCGCTGACCATTCTGCCGACTCAGTCGGGCGATCATCCGACCCTGGTGCGCGAGGGCGCGGGCTGGCGCGTTGCCGGGCTGGTGCGCCGGGTTCCCTGGGGCCGCCATGCGATCGCGGCCGCGGCACCGATCGAGGTCGCGGGCAAAACGCTGGTCGCACTCGTGCCGGCGGCTGGCTGGTCGGCAACGCCAGGCGCCAATCTGGCGGGGGAACCGCGCGATACGCTGAGTCTAGATGCTCTGGTGCCGCATGCTGCCGTGGCGCCGGCCGCAAGCGGCACCGATCGCGCGGCCCTGCACCGGCTGGGGGCCGCGATGCGCAGCCTCGCCATCGCCGGAGCGCTTGAAACCGTACTGAGCCTGAGCGTGGAATATGCCCAGCAGCGCGTCCAGTTCGGCCGGCCGATCGGCAAATTTCAGGCGATCCAGCAGAATTTGGCGATTCTGGCGGGCCAGAGTGTGGCCGCCGGGGCTGCTTCCGACATCGCGGCGGAGAGTTTCACCACCGGCCTGCCGCTGGCGGGGATCGCCGCCGCCAAGATTCGGGCCGGCGAGGCCGCCGGCATCGCCGCCGGGATTGCGCACCAGGTCCATGGCGCGATCGGCTTCACCCAGGAACACCGGCTGCATTTCTTCACCAAGCGGCTCTGGTCGTGGCGCGACGAATTCGGCAGCGAGGCGGCATGGAGTCTGGCGCT
>JAXDMU010000180.1:0-4047 GCA_034665905.1 Aliidongia sp.
CTGATCGCCCCCGACGAGGCGTTGGCGCATTATGAGGCGCTGATCGCGACGGCGGAGCGCGCGGGCGAACCGGTCGACGCCACGGGCTTGCGCATCACGGCTTTGGTCTATGGCGATTACCAGCAGCGCCTGCGCGAGGCCAACGCCGCCGATTTCGGCGATTTGCTGCTCTGGCCGACCCGCGCCATGCAGCAGGATCTGGCCTATCGTGACCGGTGGGCCGGCCGCTTCGATTGCGTGCTGGCCGACGAATATCAGGACGTCAACCACGCGCAATATCTCTGGCTCCGGCTGCTCGCTTGCGGGCATGGCCGGATCTTCGTGGTTGGCGATGACGATCAGGCGGTGTTTTCCTGGCGCGGTTCCGATATCGGCTATATCCGCAACTTCACCCGCGACTTTCCCGAGGCCGCGATCTTTCGGCTGGAGGAGAATTTCCGGTCGACCGCGACGATTCTGGCCGCGGCCAATGCGGTGATCGCCCAGGATACCCATCGTCTGGGCAAGACCCTCTTCACCCGCAACGATTCCGGCGAGCCGATCGAGATCGTGGGATTCCACGACGGCTCGTCGGAAGCTTCCGGCATCGTCGCCGAACTGGAGCGGCGGCATGGGCTCGGCACTGGTTGGGACGAGATGGCGATCCTCTATCGCAGCAATTTTCTCTCGCGCGCCTTCGAGGAAGCGCTGCTGCGCGCCCGCATTCCCTATGTGCTGCTCGGTGATGTCGGGTTTTATCAGCGCGCCGAGATCAAGGATGCGCTGGCCTTGCTCCGGCTCCAGGCAAATCCGGACGACAGGCAGAGCGACGAAGCATTCCGCCGCGTGATCAATGTGCCGGCGCGGGGATTCGGCGCCAAGGCGATGGCCACCTTGGAAGCCGAGGCGCACTGGCGCAAGGTCTCGCTGCTGCGCGCCTTGGAGACCGCCCCCTTGCCGCCGCGCTGTCGGGGCGCGGGTCTGGCATTTTTCGACGCGATCCGGCGCATCACTGAGGATGGCGGCGCCACGCTGGCCGACCAGCTTTCACTGCTGCTCGATGCCACGGGCTACCGGGCCATGCTGCGGGAAAGCCGGGCCGAGACCACAGAGAACCGGCTGGAGAATCTTCAGGAACTGCTGTCGATTGCCGCATCGTTCCACACGACAAGCGACCTGCTCGACCACGCCACGCTGTCGACCAGCCGGCCGAACGAGGATGAGGCCGGCCGGGTTCGGCTCATGACGCTGCACAAGGCGAAGGGCCTGGAATTCCCCGAGATCTTCCTGCCGGCCTGGGAGGAAGGGACGTTCCCGCCGCCCTATGGTGAACTCGACGAGGAACGCCGCCTCGCCTATGTCGCCCTGACCCGCGGCAAACGGCGCGTCACGATCAGCCACGCCGCCTGGCGGCATGGCCCGACCAGCCCGTGCCGCTTCATTGACGACATCCCCGACCAATGCCGGATCCAGGGCTGGTTGCATGCCCAGCAAGCGGCACCGGACCAGTGCTTCCGGTCGCGCGCGGCGTCCGCTCGGGCCGCCCGACGCTGAAGGACGACCCGCCAAAACAGCAGAGGGATATGTCGGCCGGGAGGTACCGCATCCGGACACCGGCATCAAAGGGGAGGGCTGGCGAGCCGCTTCGCTGGTCTCGCTGCGCCCCGCGCCGAAGACGGCGCGCCTTTGACCCCGGCGCCCGGCCGCGGAATTCGGATGGGTATTGCAGCAAACCCTATCGGAGGGACACTCCATGAATATCCCCGAATTCGCGACCGTGCTGACCGCGGTCTTGATCCACAATCGAAACCTGCACCAGGCCGGTGCGGCGCTGAAGGAATATCTCGTGCCGATGGCCTGGGGCGATCCCGGTCTCGGCAAGACCGACATCGCCGAAACCGTGGCATCCGACCTCGGCTGGGATCTGGTCTATGCCGATCTCGCGACCCGCGATCCGGCGGAATTGGGCGGCATGCCCTGGGTCCGGGACGGCCAGACCATCCGGTGCCGGCCGGATTGGCTGCCGCAAGCCGGCCACGGCATCCTGTTTCTCGACGAGTTGCCGCAGGCCGGCCTCGCCAACCTCAATATCGCCGCGACGCTGATCCGCGAGCACCGGGTCGGTGAGCATCATCTGCCGCCGGGCTGGATGGTGCTGTGCGCCGGCAATCACCAGCATAACCGGGCCGGCACCACGACGATGCCGAGCCATGTCCGCAACCGGCTGCTGCATCTTGAGGTCGAGGCCGATGCCAATGCCTGGGCCAAATGGGCCAGCGCCCGCCGGCTCGACCCGATGCTGATCGCCTATAACCGCTACCGGGCACAGGAATTCCATCATAAATTCTCGGCGACCGACAATGCCTATCCGACGCCGCGCAGCTGGGCCGCGAGCCACCATGTCTTCGAACTCGACCTTCCGGACAGACTGAAACGGGAGTGTGCCGACGGCATCGTCGGTTCGGCGGCGAGCGCCGATTATGCCGGGTTCCAGGCCATCGTTGCGACGCTGCCCGATGTCGAGGCGATCATCGCCGACCCGGATAATGGCGTGCTGCCGACCGACCCGATGACCAGCCACGCGCTGATGGGCGCTTTGAGCTACCGCGCGGACCAGAAAAGCTTCCCGGCGATCCTCCGCTATCTCGACCGGCTGCCCGAACAGGAATTCGCATTGGTCTGCGTCATCGATGCGACCGCGCGGAACCCGGACCTGATGGTCACTGGCGCCTATCAGGTCTGGGCCGCCGCGCAGGGCGAGATCCTGAGCGGCCACTGACGGCCTGACCGCCCGTTTCCAAAACCCGCCAGAAATGACGCTGCCACCGCCGGTCGGCCGGTGGAGAGCGTCGCGACGACTCCCCCTCTTCGAACTTCAATCCAATGGAGGTTTGCCATGGACATCTCGACCCGTGCCCTGCTGGTCAACACCACCGTCCGCGTCTGGAGCGGCGAGAAGCGCGACCGCGGCATCACCCGCGAGATCTGCACCCTGAAAGGGGCCGAGAAAGACGCCGTGCGTGCCAATAAGAGCCTGCTCGGCGAGCGCATTCACGGTGTGCAATCGGCCGAACGCGCGATCCGCCAGGCGGTGCATGACCGCACGCTGCCCTGGATGGATGACGGCACCCGGATTCTGAAGGGCGCCGCCTTCATGGCGTTCACCGAGGCAATGGCCGAACCGATCCGCCTCTTCGACACCGCGGTCGATGACTTCATCCGCGCCTATCCCGAGATCCAGCGCGCGGCGAGCATCCGGCTGGGCGAGGCCTATGCCGAAAGCGATTTTCCGCCGCAGCGGTCGCTGAAGCAGCGCTTCGGGGTCAAGCTGACCTATCTGCCGGTGCCCTGCACCGAGGATTTCCGGGTCAAGCTCGCCTCGGAGGAGATTGCCGCCCTGCGCCGCAATACCGAGGCGGCCCTGCGCGATACGGTCAATGATGCGGTGCGCGCCCTGCTCGATCGGCTGCGCGAGCCGGTGGCGCGGATGGCGACCCGGCTGCGCCTGTTCCACCGCTCGGGCAGCGGCAAAGTTCTGCACCCGTTCCGCGACAGTCTGGTCGAGAATATCCGAGCCATCGTCCAACTCGCGCCGACCCTCAATTTGATGGACGATCCGCGCATCGCCGCACTCTGCGCCGATATCGAACGGAACCTGACCATTCACGCGCCGGAGGCGCTGCGCACCTCGCCCACGCTACGGCACAGCGTGGCCGCCGAGGCGGATGCCATTCTCCAGCGGCTGGAGGGCGCTTTCGCGTGAATGCCATGACCCTTCCCGATATCATCACCAAGGCACGCGCCCGGCTGCTGGTGCGCGCGCCCTTGCTCGGCTCGATCGCGCTCGGGCTTGCCTGGATCGACGCGCCCGAGATCGGCACCATGGCGACCGATGGCCGCGCGATCTGGTTCAACACTGGCTGGTGCGAGCGCCAAGGTGTCACCAAGACGATGGGCGTCATCGCCCATGAGGTGCTGCATGTGGTCAACAAGCACCATCTGCGGCGCGGCGACCGGTCGCCCAAACTCTGGAATGTCGCGGCCGACCTGCTGATCAACCGGCTGCTG
>JAXDMU010000181.1:0-3471 GCA_034665905.1 Aliidongia sp.
ACCCGCAGCCCCTGAGTTTTACCCCCTGGCACCTTTGGCGGATCGGAGTAAGAATAGTCCCCGCGACGCGACCATGCGCCCACCCGAGACCACGAGGGAGGTTCAGCCATGTCAGCATCCTCATCCCCTACCGAAAACCGGCTCAGTCCCGGGCGCGCCGCCCGGCCGCGTTCGGTTGCTCTGGTCGGTCCCTATGGCAGCGGCAAATCCACGCTCTATGAGAGCCTGATGGCCGCAGCCGGGGCGCCGGTGCGCCGGGCGGGCGAGCAGCGCGCCCGTGCCATGACGACCGAAATGACGCTGGGCCATTGCGAGTATCTGGGCGATCGCTGGTCGCTGGTCGATTGCCCCGGCTCGATCGAATTTGCCGCCGAGACCGCGGCGGCGCTCAGCATCGTCGATCTGGCGATCATCGTGTGCGAACCGGTGCCGGAGCGCGCGTTGACGCTGGCGCCTTTGTTCAAGATCCTCGAAGACCGCGCGATCCCGCATCTGGTCTTCATCAACAAGATCGACACGCTGCAAATCCGCGTGCGCGACACGCTGGCCGCCCTGCAAGCCTATTCCCGGCGCCCACTGGTGCTGCGTCAGGTGCCGATTCGCGAGCAGAATGCGGTCACCGGCTATGTCGATGTCGTGAGCGAGCGGGCCTATCGTTATCGCAAGGGCCAGGAATCCGAACTGATCCAGCTGCCCTCCGCCCTTCAGCAGCGCGAGGAAGAGGCGCTGGGCAGCCTGATCGAGGTGCTGGCCGATCATGATGACGGCATTCTGGAAAAGGTTCTGGAGGATGTGAAGCCGAGCACCGAGGAAGTCTATCGCCAATTGCGCGCGGATCAGGCATCGGACGCCATCGTCGAGGTGCTGCTGGGATCGGCCGATCGCGGCGGCGGCGTGCGGCGCCTGTGGAAGGCACTGCGCCATGACGGGCCGGACCCGCTCGCGACAGCCGCCCGGCGCGGGGTCGAGCCGTCGGGCGAGGCTTTGGTGCAGATCTTCAAGACGGTCCACGCCGCCCATACTGGCAAGCTGTCCTATGGACGGGTCTGGCGCGGCACGGTCAAGGACGCCACGAGCCTCGGCGGCGTGCGCATCGGCGGGCTTTATCGCATGCCGGGCAGCGAGGCGGTCAGGATCACCGAGACGGAACCGGGCGATCTGGTGGCGCTCAGCCGCCTGGACGGTATCGCCACCGGTGACGTCCTGACCGCGGCCGGCGTCGGCACTCCCCTGCCTTTTCCGCCGGCACCGCCGCCGGTCTTTTCGCTGGCGGTCGCGACGATCGATCGCAAGGACGACGTCAAGCTGTCGAGCGCCTTGCAGAAACTGTGCGAGGAGGATTTGTCGCTGTCGGTCGAGCATAGCCCACTGACCGGCGAAACCCTGCTGCATGGCCAGGGCGAGATCCATCTGCATGCGATCATCGACCGGTTGGCCCGGATCTATGCGCTGAAGCTCTCATCGACCCGGCCCCTTGTGCCGTTCAAGGAAACCATCCGCCGCCCGATCCACCAGCATGCGCGGCTGAAGCGCCAGACCGGCGGCCACGGACAATTCGCCGACGTCAAGATCGAGATCGAGCCGCGCGGCCGGGGCGAGGGCTTTCTGTTCACCGACCGCATCGTCGGCGGCGCCGTGCCGCGGCAATATATCCCGGCGGTCGCCGAAGCGGCCGAGGAGGCGACGCGCAAGGGACCGTTCGGCTATCCGGTGGTCGATATCGGCGTGACCTTGACCGACGGGACGTTTCACGCGGTCGACAGTTCGGACATGGCGTTCAAGGGCGCCACCCGGATCGCCATGACCGAGGGGCTGGCGAAAGCCGAGCCGGTACTGCTGGAGCCGATCGATCACGTCACGATCAGCGTGCCGAACGATTTCACCGCCGGGGCTCAGCGCCTGCTGTCCGGGCGGCGCGGTCAGATCCTGGGCTATGCCGAAAAGCCGGACTGGCCGGGCTGGGACGCAGTCGAAGCGCTGGTGCCGGCCGCCGAACTGCATGAGCTGATCACCGAATTGCGCTCGCAAACCATGGGCATCGGCAGCTATGTTCGGCGTTTCGATCATCTGGCCGAGGCGCGCGGCAAGCTGGCCGAGAAAGTGGCGGCGGAGGCAGGTAGCTGACAAATTCGGGATTGATGCGCGGGGAGCGGCGCGCCGGGGACGGTTGGCCCAAAATGGCGATCGGCGCGTGGCAGATCCTGTTCGCGCTGATGCTGTTCACCCGCGCGCTCACCGGTGAGATCGATTACGACGAGGATCAGTATGTCGCCGCAGGTGTGATGGCGCGGCATCTGATGCTCTATCGCGATTTCATCTATTTGCAGTCGCCGGCCTATGCGTTGCTGCTGGCCGGGCTGTTCACGCTGACCGGCGGCTATTATCTCCTGGCCGCGCGCGCGCTCAGCGGCGTGCTTGCCATCACCATCTTCGGCCTGACCATCCGGCTGGTGCGGCGCTATGGCGCCGGTTCGGTCCTGGCGACGATGCTGGCCTCGATCGCCTTGCTGTCGCCCTTTCTCGACCGGTCCATCGCCACGTCGCGCAACGATCTGCTGCCGCTGGCTTTGTTTCTGGGCGGGCTGCTGCTTTATCTCGACACCGCGGCACGACCACACCAATGGGCCGTCCTGGCCGGATTCTGCATCGGCCTCGCGGTCGAGGCCAAGATTTCCTATGTCTTCATGCCGCTGGTCCTGCTCCTGCATGCCGCATGGCCCGGTACCGGGCGACGTCGGCAACTGATTCCGCTCGCCGCCGGCCTGACGGTCGCCGCCCTGCCCGGCCTGTATTATCTGGCCCTGGCGCCGGAGAATTTTCTGTACGATCTGCTCGAATTCCATATGACGGCACCCCCCGTCTGGTATCGGCGCCAGGGTGTCACGGAATTGCTCGGCCCCGGCAACCGCCTCGCCACGCTGATCATTCTCCTGTCCTGGGGTGCCAACCTGTCGCTGGTCATGCTGACCGCCGGCTTGGCGGTACTCGGGCGGCGGCGGGCGGCCGTGGGATCGATCGGTCTGCTCGGCCTGCTGATCGGTGCGACCTTGCTTGCGGGCTTTCAGCCCGACGTGTCCTATCCGATGTATTACGCGGCGTTGGCCCCGCTGCTGGCGGGGCTGGCCGCAGCGCTCTATGCGCGGATCGGTGCCGGGCCGGTGCCGGTCGCGGTGCCGCTGCTGCTGACGCTCGCAGCCCTGCCGGCGCTGCCGACACTGTGGCAGCGCCTCGCCGATCTGGCGGAACTGACACGCCCGGCGGCCTGGCCGGGCCTCGAAGTGCATCGCCAGGCAGTGGCACTTCACGACATGATCGGCGCCGCCGGCCTTGAGGGCGAAGTCGCTACGCTGTTTGCGACGCACGCGCTTGATGCCGATCCGATCCCGCGGGAATTCGCCAGCGGCCCGTTCATCTTTCGCACGGCCGATCTGATATCGCCCGAACGGCTGAACGGGCTGCATGGCGCCGGCC
>JAXDMU010000182.1:0-7254 GCA_034665905.1 Aliidongia sp.
GCAAGCTGCAATATCCCGAAATGCAATCGGCGATCGAGGCCGATCTGGGCCAGTTGAAGCTGCTGTTCTCGATCTATCACCGCTACGATCCGACGATCGAGACCGGTGCGATCCATGACGAGTTGGCAGCCCGCTTACGCGAAGAACTCGATTACGGCCTCGAAGCCCGCCATATGCGGCTCTACCGCCTGATGCTGGCGGGTGAACCGGGGGTCGAGGTGCCCGAAACCGTGGCCGATCTCTCGACATCGCGGCTCCTGACCATGAACTGGCTCGAAGGCGAGCCGATCCTGACCGCGACCGATTTGCCGATCGAGGCGCGCAACGCCATTGCGTTCAACATGTTCCGCGCCTGGTACGTGCCGTTCTATCAATATGGCGTGATCCATGGCGACCCGCATCTAGGCAATTACACGATCTGCCCCGATCACCGGGTCAATCTCTTGGATTTCGGCTGCGTCCGGGTGTTTCCGCCGCGCTTCGTCGGCGGCGTGATCGATCTCTACCGCGCACTCCAGAGCGGCGACGAGGCGTTGGCCGTCCATGCCTACGAAGCCTGGGGCTTCGATAATCTGAGCCGCGAGGTGATCGAAATCCTCAATATCTGGGCGCGGTTCCTCTATGCTCCGCTGCTCGACAACCGCACGCGCCGCATCCAGGAAACCGTGAGCGGCGCCGACGGCCGCGAGACCGCCGAAAAGGTCCATCGGGAATTGAAGCGTGTGGGCGGGATCACGCCGCCGCGGGAATTCGTCTTCATGGACCGCGCGGCGATCGGGCTAGGCTCGGTGTTCCTGCGGCTGAAGGCGGAGTTCAACTGGTATGAGATGTTCCACGATCTGATCGAAGGGTTCGATGTCGAGGCCCTGGCGCGGCGGCAGGCGGTGGTGCTGGCACAGACCGGGGTGCCGGCGGCGGGGTGAGGGATTCCGGACGTATAGTGGGTTTTTGAGGTGGCCGCTGTGAATTATAGTTTACATTTCTCAGACTGTGCCTGATAATTCAGCCATGGTCGAGGTTGATATAGGTCTGGCTAAGGCACTGGCGGCAGAGTTGGAGAACTGAAATGGTCAAAACGATCCCGTTCGATGCGGCCCCGTTTTTCACATTGCCCGAGGCACAGCAAGAACTTCTGGACGACGCCTTCGACAGCGGGAACGCCCCCTACATCGCCAATGCGCTTGGTGTGATCGCCAAGGCGCGCGGGATGACCGCCGTGGCACGCGAGGCCGGCGTGACCAGGGAGGGGCTTTACAGGGCGCTCAGCGAAGACGGCGACCCTCGCCTGACGACGCTGCTGGGCGTGGTGCGGGCGCTCGGCCTCAAGCTTTCGGCCCACGTTGCGCCGGCCGTGGAATGACCGACATTGGCCATCTGACGCCGGGCGTTGCGGCAAAGTTTGACGATCGGTGGGATCACGCCGCCGCGGGAATTCGTGTTCATGGACCGCGTGGTGATCGGGCGGGGCTCGGTGTACCTGCGGCTGAAGGCGGAGTTTAGCTAGTCGGGGAGAGACCCAGGATTTCTGGCGATGTTGGTGGGCATGCCGATAGAACATTGAAAGCACGTTAGGAGGCAGATCGCTTGGCAATCGCTTTTGCCCAGGCATCGGGGCCGAAGCCCCAGCGGTCAACGGCCGCCTTTGCCTTCAAGTCAGCGTCGAGGATCTGCTTGGTGTCTTCAAAGAGCTTGCAATAGGCACGAACGAAGTTAGCCATCAACACGAGGCCAATATCAATACATACGCTTGCCAATGTCTGCTGATCGTCGAGCGACTGAGCTTGGCCGACTTGCAATACACTGATATAGCTGGCATGCGAATAGCCACAGAGATACCCGTAAATGTTTCGGAAGTAGCTCTCGTGAAACCCGGCATCTGTGCTGAGATCGGCCCAGGATTTGCCCCCGCGCCATTCACCTTTCAAGATTTTCTTCGCCGCCGTGTTGGCGTAAGCGGACAGATGGGATGACGCCTCGATCTCCAGTTTTAGGTGGTCCATGACAACCTTTTCTGCCGCCAGAATATCGCACGCCTTAGAACTGTCTAATTGAGACTTCTGGCGGTCGGCAAGTCCCCCGTATCGCCATATTTTGTGCCTGAATTCGGAGAGTGACGGATCGGAGCCACCGAATATAAAGAAGAAGACCAGATAGGTTTCGAACGCCGCCCGAGTCACGACCTTTACCGACGAGTGGTCAATGAACTCGAAGGAATGACTTTGGTCGATCTCGACGCAATGGGCATTAGTTAGCACCCGCAATGAGACAAGGTGCTCGAACATTTTTCGCGCGAGGTTCTGTGCATCATTCAACCACGCCTGCCCAACGTTGCTTGGTTGCCCGACCCGCGACTGTACGAGATTAACAATGAGCCTTTGTAGGATGGTATAGTCGGCTCGTTTTTGAAGTTCTGTGTACATCGTATGAAACTCGCAGGCTAGGCGTGTGAATTCCGGACAATCGTTGGCCCAAGATTATATCACACGGCAGAATGCCGCGCCTCTTGACCGGCCGCACTTCGCGGATGCTGCGGAGACTCATCCGCCGGATGAGCCACGAGCCAAAGCGCATCGGCGCAAAAGTCGATCTCGCCCGGCCATTCGACACTGCGGCCACGGTCGCCGACACGGACCCGTGCAAAGACGGCAGGATTGAGGAAAGCGGCAAAAACGCCACGCCCGACCAAGTGGCCGAAGATGCTGACGGTCGCCCCGCCATTCGCCCAGTTTATCGTCACGCTGTAAGCCTTTGGATCGGGCACCGCTGCCAAGATGCTATTGTCGAGCATTTTCGGCATTGCTAAATCCTCTCCGGCGGCTCGTCATCCCGGCATTTGACCCAGTTCAGCGCCAGCCTCCGGTCAGTGCGGCCGATGCGATGCGGCGGCCACGAACGCGCGCAGTACATTATTCATGCGCGTCTGATAGCCCTTGCCGGTGCCGCGAAACCATTCGAGCACGTCGCGGTCAATGCGCAATTTCAACGCTGCCTTACCGGGCGGAAGCCCAAGAATGGCGGTCTTTTCCCAACCTTCTGGCAAAGAGCCCTCATCCTTGTTCGCCGACTTGGCCCAATCGGTTTCGCTTTTCAACGTCGCCAGCTCGTCAGCCGACGAGTAGCCCACGATAGGTTCTTTCTTCGCCATGCCTCGCCCTCCTCATTGAGATGATGCGCCGCGCCGTCTCGTTCCAGCCAGACCACAGCCCCCACACACCACGGCAATGAATCGTTGTTCGAGCAGCCCGACACTGACGAGCCGGGCCTCGGCCGCACGAGGCGATGGATAGGTGTAGAGCGCTCGCCCATCGAACAGACGCCAAGCGTCTCGAAAATCGAGACCACGCTCTTTGAATGTCTTTAGTCGCTTCGCCTCAAACCACTCAAAATCCATCCCTGAGTGTACTTCGCCATCGGGATCGTCTCGGGCGAATAAGCGTCTGTATGGAAAATCAACCGTTCGTCATCGGTCAGCCGTGTTCCCTCGAAATCCCCTGATACCATAGCCTCGCTACCTACCCTCGCCCCGCCTTCGCCCGTTCCTCATCGACCAGCGGCTTCTTCCACAGCTTGCCCACCGCCGTCTTCGGCAGCACGTCGCGGAACTCGACCGCGCTCGGCAATTCATACCGTGCCAGCTTGTCGTCGAGAAACCGGCGCAGTTCGTCGAGCGTGAAGGGCGACGCGCCCGGACGTAGTGTAATGAACGCCTTGGCGCTTTCGCCGCGATAGGTGTCGGGGATGCCGATGACGATGACCTCTTCGACGCCGGGATGCTCGTAGATCGCCTCCTCGATGTTGCGCGGATAGACGTTGAAGCCGCCGCTGAGGATCATGTCCTTCTTGCGATCGACGATGTAGAGAAAGCCGTCTTCATCGAAATAGCCGATATCGCCGGTGCGGAAGAAGCCGTCGATGAAGGCGTCCGCAGTCGCCTGGGGCTGTTTGTAATAGCCCTGGAACACGTTCGGCCCCTTGACGCACATCTCGCCGCGCTCGCCCGTCGGCATTTTCTTGGTCGGGTCGTCGAGGTCGCGGATTTCCAGCTCGATCCCGGGCAGCGGCACGCCGGCCGAGGCTATGCGGGCGGCGTTCGGCAGGTTGGCGGTGCCGGCTGGCGCGGTTTCGGTCATGCCCCAGCCTTCGAGCAGTTCGACGCCCGTGAGATTCTGCCATTCTGTCTTGAGTTCGGCCGGTAAGGGGGCGCCGCCCGAGGCGCAATAGCGCAGCGAGGAGAAATCGACACTCTTGGCGCGTGGGTGCGAGGCCATGGCGCGATACATCGTCGGCACCCCGGAAAAACTCGACGGTTTGGCGCGGTCGATCGTGTTCAGTACGTCCTCTGTATCCCAGCGTGGCTTCAGGATCAGGGTAAAGCCGCGCCGCACGGCGCGGGTCATGATCGTGCCCAACGCGAAGATATGGAACAGCGGCAGCACCATGATGATGCGCTCGTCGCCCTCGCGCAGACTGGTCTGCGGCATGGTGCCCCAGGCGTCGAAGATCGAGATGGCGGCCGTCAGATTGGCGTGGGTCAGCATCGCCGCCTTGGGCAGGCCGGTGGTGCCGCCGGTGAATTGCAGCAGCGCCAGATCATCCGGCCGCGCGACCGGCCAGGGCTCTGCACGCGCGCGCGCCGGATCGAGCAGGGCGGCGAACGGCACGGGCTCGGCCGGATTGTCGGGCATGGCGGGGGTCGGCGCCGGCAGCAAATCGGTCGGGGTGCAGCTGACGATGCGCAAGCCCGGCTTGTTCGCCGGCAGCTTGGCGAGAAAATCGGCGAAGCTGACGACGATCGCGATGTCGGCCGCCTCGATCTTGTGGGCGATTTCGCGCTCGGCATCGATCGGCGACAAATTGGTGACGACGCCGCCGGCCCGCAGCGCGCCGTAAAATGCGATCGGATAATGCGGAATGTTCGGCAGATGCAACGCGACATGCACGCCGGGCGTCACGCCCAACGCCCGGAACCCGCGCGCGGCACGCTCGACCAGGGCACCAAAGGTGCGGAAATCGATGGAAAACCCCATGATCTCCAGGAACGGCACGGTGGCGAAGCGCTCGATCGAGGCATCCAGCTCCGCGGTCAGGGTCGAGATGGGAAGCGGGGCGTTCCAATCGACCCCTTCGGGATAGCTCCGTTCCCAAGGCTGCGGCATGCTTTGCGTCTCCTGAAATGTCACTTCGTCACAGTCCGAACATCGAGTGGGCGCACCTGGACTCCGGCCGCTTCGTTTCGAAGCGGGGGCAGGCTCCAAATCTCTTTTTGATCTAATTGTTCATCATGCCGCCCATACCACCGCCCATATTGCCCATGCCGCCGTGCGGCTGCTGCTGCGTTTGCTGCATCAGGGCGCGCCATGACCCGCTGCTGAAATCGCCCGGCATCGTATTGATGGCGGCAAATGCCTTGTCGGTGGCACCGCCGCAGGATGCCTTTTGCCAGCCCTTCATGTCGATCTTGGCGGTGGCGGTGCTTACCGCCTGAGAAAAGGCTGGAAAGATCTTGCTGTTCCACACGGCCGAAACCTTCGCCATCAACGGCTGCTTTGCCGCCTCCGGCGTGGCCGCCGCGCTGGGACCGATCGCGGCGATATCGGCGGTGAAGATTTCCGGGAGCGAGTTGCCGAAGCGGGCGAGGGCGTCGTCATCGCTCCGAACCATCGGCATTTCGAAATCGGCGACCGTATCGGCGACGCAACGATCAGCCGCGAATTCCTGGGCGACATAGAGCGTGCGGTTGAAGCCGAGCTTGAAATCGACCTCCTGAAGGGCGGCGCACACCGTACCGTCCGGCATTTTCTGGATCGATATGGTTTGCGCCGCAGCCCCGGACAGTGCGCGGCTGTAGCTCGCCGGCATTGGCTTGGCCTTAGCGCTGGCGGCGAGTTCGCTCGCGGTCTTGCTGGTGTCGCGTACGATCTCGCCGGGCAGCGGGACAAATTTGACGATCGGCGGCGGGAAGGATGGGCAGGCGGCATCCGCCTGACCGCCCACCAGAAGGACCGCAGCGACAAGGGGCCAAAAGCGTGGCGCGACGCGCGACAGCGAATGCGGCTGCGACATCGTCAGTCTCCTCCTGCTCGGGGCGCGGACTCCGCCGCAACCCGCCGGTGCCGCCGGTTTAGTTCCGGCCGTATCCGCCGCCACCGCCGCCGCCATAGCCGGCAGCACGCGGTTGTTGTGGCGTCTTGTTTATATCACTCGGTTTCAGATCGATCGAGGCAAAAGCCTTGTCGGTGGCACCGTCGCAGGGCGCTTTTTTCCACTGACCCGGCAAATCGACCTTCGCGTCAGCGTCCACCACCTGCTTGGTAAAGGTCGGAAAAATTTTGTCCTTCATCAAGGCGGACATTTTCTCCAGCAGCGGCTTTTGGGCTTCTTCCTGGCTCGGACCGGTGGCCGTGCCGATCGCGGCGATTTCGGCCGCATAAGTCTGCGGAATCGACGCGCCGAACTGGGCCAGAGCCTCGTCGTCGCTCTTGATCAGCGGGGCCTGGAAATCGGCGGCCGTGTCGGCCACGCAGCCATTGCCAGCGAATTCCTGGGCGACGTAGATCTTGCGATTGAAGCCGAGCTTGATATCAACCTCGTGCAGGGCGGCGCACACGGTACCGTCCGGCTGCTTCAGGGTCGAAACCGACCGGTTGGTCGCAGCCGATAAAGCAGCCTCATAGGCCGACATCAACGGCTTGGCCGTGGCGCGCGTCGCGGCCAGTTCTTTGGCGGACTTGCTCGCATCGCGCTCGACATCGCTCGGCAGCGGAACGAATTTGACGACCGGCGGGGGAAAGGGCGGACAGCTAGCGGCGTGGGCGCCGCCGCCGACGAGAAGCAGGGCGCCGAATGTTGCGAGAAAAGGGCGGTACATGGTCGCGATGTCTCCCATTGTGTCGTTTGCTTGAAGAAAGCCTCGGCCGGGGCGACAAGTAAAGCGACATTCGTCGGTGGCTGCGCGTCGGCTTGACGCGCGCAGGCTGTAGGGCGCCATGAATATTTCGTGCTGGTCTGGTTTGGTCGCTTTTCCGGCCGCGATCCAGGTCAAGCGACTGATCGATCGGCGCCCGCGCCGGTTTAGACTGCCTGCGGTGGGGTGGGCGACGATGCCGCAACGATCGGAACGCCGAGCGCATCGTACCGATACAGCCAATCGTACCGCGGCTCGACCTTGTCTCGGCTCCACTCGGCCGCGATGTAGGCCTCGGCGTCTTCGCTGCGGGACAAAACCTGGTTATGCGTCCGGCGGCCATTGTCGGC
>JAXDMU010000183.1:0-5242 GCA_034665905.1 Aliidongia sp.
TCGTGAAATTGTAAGGCACCAGCTCATCGCCCTTTGCGGTCTGGCGGTGCCAATGGTCGAAGGCGGGAGGATTGGGGTGCCCTCGCAGCCTTGGTGGATGACTGTTATCGAACCGTACGAGGCAAACATTCTCGGAATCAAAGAAAGTTAGTGAATACTTCAGCCCGGCCGGCCGGGATTCGGTAACTGGCCGGTCCTGAGACTCAATTTTATATCGGTGGCCCGTTGGATAACAATAGGTTAGTCCATTGTGGTCACAAAAAAATTCCCGAGTATAATCTCGGTGTGAGGACCTGGTTGGCATAAAACCGGCTCCTGGGTTGGTTAATTATGACGGTATTAATTTATTCAATCCTACGAAGAATCACTATTGACTAATTTCACACGAATCATGTTGCGTTCGTTTTGTCTGCGCACTCGGCTCAATCCGACCGTAACTCTCCACTCATATATGTTACGCAACGACATATGTCAAGAGAGCGTTTGCCTGCTGCGGCAAGCGGCCATTTCCTGTCTGTATACTATGACCGTCTCCCAGCCGCTTACCCCCGGATCAGCGCCATCAACTCGTCCTCACCCAGCCGCGCCGCGGCTTCCGTGCCGTCGAGGAAATCGGCCGCCAGATCGCGTTTGGTCGCGTGCAGCGCCAGGATCTTTTCCTCGATGCTGCCCTTGGTGACGAGGCGATAGACCGTCACCGGCCGGGTCTGGCCGATGCGGTGGGCGCGGTCGGTTGCCTGATCTTCGACCGCCGGGTTCCACCATGGGTCCAGATGGACGACGTAATCGGCCCCGGTCAGATTGAGCCCGGTGCCGCCGGCCCTGAGGCTGAGCAGGAACAATTCCCCCTCGCCGGCCTGGAAGGCCGCGACAAGGCGTGCGCGCTCGGCCGCCGGGGTCGAGCCGTCGAGGCGGAGCGCCGTGATCCCGGCCTGCCCGAGCGCGGCTTCAACCCGATCCAGATGGCCGGTGAACTGGCTGAACACCAAGGCGCGGTGGCGATTGGCGCGCAATTCCCGGATCAGTTCCATCAGCGTCTGGAGCTTGGCGCTCTCGATGGTCGAGCGCTCGTCGACCAGACCCGGATGACAGGCCGCGCGCCGCAGCCGCATGATCTCGGCCAGGATATGGATGCGTTTCTGGCCGCCATCGCCGCCGATCGCGGCCAATGATTCCAGCGCCTTGCGCCGCACCGCCTCGTAAAAGGCGCGCTCGTCCTCGCCCGGTTCGACCTCGATCATGATCTCGGTGCGCGGCGGCAGTTCGGTCAGCACGGCGGCCTTGGTCCGACGCAGCAGGAAGGGCCGCAGCAATAGCTTCAGGGCGTGGCGGGCCGAGGCGGAGCGGCCGCGCTCGATCGGCACGGCGAAGCGCCGCTGAAACGCATCGCGCGATCCGAGCAGGCCGGGCGCCACCGTGTCGAACAGACTCCACAATTCGTCGAGCCGGTTTTCGACCGGCGTGCCCGAGAGGGCGAGGCGAAATCCGGCCTCGATCTGCTTGCTCGCCTGCGCGCGGCGCGTTTCGGCGTTCTTCAGATTCTGCGCTTCGTCGAAGATCGCGACGACCCAACTGCGCGAGGTCAGCAGCGCCGATTCGTGATGCAGCAGCCCATAGCTCGCGATCAGCAAATCGCCCGGCCCGAGTGATTCGACCAGGGCCGCGCGGTCGCGGGCGGCGGCCAGCAGATGGACGCGCAGCCCCGGCGCGAAGCGGGTGCTTTCCAGCTCCCAATTATGGCAGACCGAGGTCGGGGCGATGACCAGACTCGGGCCCTTGGGTGCTTCCGCCAGCAGCAGCGCGATCGACTGCACGGTCTTGCCCAGCCCCATATCGTCGGCAAGGCAGGCGCCGAGGCCAAGTTGGCAAAGCCGCGCCAGCCAGATATAGCCATCCAACTGGTAATCGCGCAGTTCCGCCTCGAATCCGGCCGGCAAGCTCGGCTCGAAACGCTGGGCCGCGTCGATCCGGGCCAGCAGGTCGCGCCAACGCTTGGCGGCATCGACTTTGCCGGCGGCATTGACCAGTTCCTCGACTGCGAGGGCTCCTGCGGCCCCGATCCGCCGACCGCCCTTGCCGTCCTCGGTGACCGCGGCAAAGCCGTCGAGCCGGCGTTTCAGATCTTCGGTCAGGGCAACGAAGCGGCCATCCGCGAGCGGCACGAAACGGCCGCGCGCCTGACCAAGGCGGCTCAGCAGCTCGGCCATGTCGATCACCATATCCTCATCGACCGCGATCTTGCCCGAGATTTCGAACCAGTCGCGCGCCGAACTGATGGCGAGCGAGACCGATTTCACCCCGACACTCTGCGTCGTGCGGATCGGCGCGCTCTCGGGCCATTCGATCTTGACCGGCACCGGACAGGCCTGCAACTCCTGGAGCACTTCAAGCCCGGCCTCGAATCCCTCGATCCGCCAGGCATGATCCCCGGCCCGCCAAGCGGCCAGCGCCGGGCAGGCGGCCAGTGCCGCCTCAAGCATCGCCGCTTCCTCTGCCAGATCGCGATTGATCCGCCGATGCACGCCGGCTTGCGTGACCAGTACCGAGCGCGCGCCGGTGCCCGGCTGGCAGATCGGCCCCTCGGTGCCGGACGGCCGGATGACCGCGCCGATGGCAAGCCCTTCCTCCGTCGGTGCGATTTGCAGCACCGGCGTGGCATCGCCCCGCATCGCATCGCCTTCGACCCCGGCCAGTTCCGAGCGGATCGGCAGCCGCGGATTTTCCGTCCGGATCAGATCGATGATCCGCTGCCGGCCGGACTTCGGAACGCTCAGCCCCCCGGTCCCCAGGATCTCGCCCAGTTCGACCAGGGCCTTGGAGACCTCGACCACGCGCCAGCGCCCCGGCGTCTCCTCTTCGATGAAGATCGCCGGCTGGGCGGAAAAATGCGAGAGGGACACCAGAACGCCATCGCCGGACTCGCGCACCACCAGTTCGGCCGGATAGCGGATCAGCTCGACCCGTTGCGCCGGTGCGCGGGCATCGAACACCAGCGGGTGCCCGATCAACAGCTGAAGCGCGTGATAGGGATCGAACGCATAGGCCATCTGGCCGTAATAGAAGCCGGTTTCGCTGCGGATGGTCGCAACGACGCTCAGATCCTTGGGCGTCAGATAATCCAGCTTGGGATCGTGCTGGTGCAGCCGTTTGAGCGCCACCGCACGGCCGGTGCTCCAGCCGCCGGCTTTCGCCGATTGCTCCTGCGGGGTGATCTCCAGCGTCGCCGGATCGACCAGAAACGCCAGGCGCTTGGCCCGCGCCGGAGCGTCGGGTTTGGCGGTTTCGACCCCCCCGACGCCGACCAGCCCCTCAAGCCGGTCGAGACTCCGCTCCCACGGGTCGCGGATCGGCACGATATCGAGGAAGCGGCGCCCCAGACCGGAACCGAGTCGGATCAGCCGGTTCGTCCAGTTGATCGCATCGCCCGAGAAACGCGCATGAACCTCGGCCAGGATGCGCAGCGGCAACAACAATTCACCGCCCCAGCGCTGCACGCTGGCCGTGCTGTCGGCCACGCGCCGCTGCGCCAGGGCGCCATCGATCAGGCCGAAGGCAAGCACGATGGCCGCGCCGGCCAGCGGGTTGAGCGCGGTGGTACCGACATAACGTTCAGCCTTGAGCTTGCCGTCGCGGCCGGCGACGAAATCGAGCAGCGCCTCCAGCACCGGCACGGCATGGCCGGCCGGGCCGTTGCCGGTCTCAAGCGCGGTCACCGCCGCCTCGATCTCGGGCTGGAGGGCCACCTCGCCGCTGGCGAACAGCGCCAGGATATACAGCAGCCCACTTTCATGGGGCAGCGCCACCTTGCGCTTGCCGACCACCTTGCGATGCTGCTTCAGCGCCGCGCGAAACCGGTCCAGCGCCTCGGCATTGCACCCCGACAGAAAGGCGAACGACGCTTCGGCGGTCGCGGCCGCGACCGGGTCGAACCGACTGACCCGCTCGATCCGCTGTCGGGCGGCATCGAACCGCTCGGCCATGATGTCGAGGCGCAGCATGGCGCGGTCGAGTCGGGGCAAATCCGAGCCCCAGTTCCCCTTGCGCACGGCCTCAATCACCGCCGAAACCGTGGGGGTGAGCCCACCGAAATCGAGCAGCAATTCGATCCGGGCGGCCGCCACCCGATCGCGCAGCTTCGGCGCCAGCGCCGCGATGAAGCCGGGCTCGGCCGGACAGTCGGCAAGCAGGATTGGCATCGAGTGCCGATCGCTGCCCTTGCCGGCATCATCCTGCTCCACGATCATGGCCAGCCGCTCGACCGCCGCCTCGTCGTTGAGCAGGACCGACAGGCGAAGCGATTGCGCGAAACTCACATCATCCAGCAAAGGCCGGGGGAAATCCCAGTGATGAACCCTCGTCTCTCTGGGGCTTTTCGGCAAACGCTGCCGCACCGCCCGGATCAGACCGAGACCATCCGGGCGCGCCACCAGATCGAGCGTCAGCGGCTCGATCCAGGCGTCCTCGATCGCCATGTTCCGGTCGAGAATCTTCTTTTCTCTCAGGCGATTGAGTGCGTCCTGGAGCCTCATGACATTCCATGCCCGACCATCGGGGCTGGCGTCCGGAAGGCTCGCGGCCAGTTCGAGGAACACGCTGCGGGGCTGTGGCTCGATCAGCAGCGCCTTCAATTCGGCGACCCGGCGATCGAGCGGCGGGAGTGCCGCAAGCACATCGGGTTTGACGAGCGGATGAGGTTGCGTCATGGGCTGGGTCACATATCCTCCCGGAGGTTCCGCACGGCTCGGAACCGGACATCGATAGCCGGAGCCCGTCGAGCCTTCAACGAGATTCACCCCACAATTCTCATTATGGCCCGTTCGGCCTGCGGGATTGGCGCATTGCCGAATCAATCCCCGGGGCAATGGCGTATGGAATTCGATGCGATTGGGACGAAGGTCAATAATTTCCGTGTCCACCCAATAATCCGTCGTGACCGGTCCCGGTTACCCAGGTCGGGCCGTGCGCCCATGCGCGGCGACCCCGCGCGATGCCGCGCAGGGTGGGGAAAGCGATCCTGGTAGACCCCATCCGTTATGGCGGCCCGGTTGCCGCGGCGGGTCGGGCACCGGACGCCGCCGGTTTGCGGGCCGGGACCGGCCGAACCGGCGGCCACGCGGCATAGGGTGAGCCGGGCGGCTTGGTCGCCATCTCGTCGCGCGCCCAGTCGGCATCGACCCAGCGCGCCCAATCCGGCGTCACGCCCAGATCGCGGCAGATCCGCGCGATGATTTCGCCGATCGAC
>JAXDMU010000184.1:0-6353 GCA_034665905.1 Aliidongia sp.
CCTGTCGTCCGCCAAGCACGCGCCGCCGCCCGCTATCGAGCCGGTGCCGGCCCGCCTACTGCCGCCGCCGCCCGCGCCGCCGGAACAGGTCACCATCGCCGAGCCGCCCAAACCGGACGAGACCGTCGTTGCCGCGGCGCCGGTTCCGGTCGCCGCGTCGCCCGCGACCGCGCAGCCCACGCTACCGCCGACGGTGTCCGCGAAACCATCGGCGGGTTTGTCCCCCAATGTGCCGCCGCCGGCCGCGGCCGATAGCAGTAAATCCACCGGGCGGCGCTATGGCGACGCCGTGCCAGCCCATGTGGTAATCCGCGCCCTCGACAAAGCCTGGGTGACGGTCAAGGATGGCGAAAAGCCGATTCTCAGCACGCTGTTCAACAAGGGCGACAGCTTCAATATGCCCGATCGCAAAGGTCTGTTGCTGAAGACCGGCAATGCCGGTGCCTTGGAGATCGTGGTGGACGGTCGAGCCCTGCCGCCGCTCGGTCCGATCGGTCAGGTCAAGACCGTGGTGCTCGATCCGGAAAAGCTGCGCAACCTCGCACCGCCGGGCTGATCCGCGCCGGAATCTGGCGGCCGAGGCTTTTGCCGATGCTGCAAACGCGCTATATGAAACGTCCTTATCGGCTTCACTAAAGACGGAAGTTCCCGCCATGAGCGTGCGCCCGTATCGCGATATTCTTCGGCGCAAGAGTCGCCAGATCAGGGTCGGCAATGTTTTGGTCGGTGGCGACGCACCGATCAGCGTCCAGACCATGACCAATACGCTCACCAGCGACGCTGCGGCGACCATCGCCCAGATCGAGGCCTCGGCCGCCGCGGGTGCCGATATCGTGCGGGTGTCGTGCCCGGATGAGGAATCGACCGCGGCGCTGGCCGAGATCGTGCGGCATTCGCCGGTGCCGATCGTGGCGGACATTCATTTCCACTATAAGCGCGCGATCGAGGCGGCCAAGGCGGGTGCCGCGTGTTTGCGCATCAACCCCGGCAATATCGGCTCGGCCGCACGCGTGCGCGAAGTGGTCAAGGCCGCCAAGGATCATGGCTGCTCGATGCGGATCGGCGTCAATGCCGGCTCGCTCGAACGCGAATTGCTCGAACGCTATGGCGAGCCATGCCCCGAAGCCATGGTCGAATCCGCGCTCAATCACGCCAAGATCCTCGAAGACAATGATTTCTTCGAATTCAAGATTTCGTGCAAGGCGTCCGACGTGTTCCTGGCGGTGGCGGCCTATCAGCAACTTTCCGAGGCGTGCGACTATCCGCTGCATCTGGGCATCACCGAGGCTGGCGCCTTGCGCATGGGCACGATCAAATCGTCGATCGGGCTGGGCTCGCTGCTCTGGGCCGGCATTGGCGACACGGTGCGGGTCTCGCTCTCGGCCGAGCCGGTCGAGGAGGTCAAGGTCGGCTACGACATTCTGAAGGCGCTGGGACTGCGCCGCCGCGGCGTCACGCTGATTTCCTGCCCGTCCTGCGCGCGGCAGAATTTCCAGGTGATCAAGACGGTCGAGGTGCTGGAAGAGCGTCTGGCCCACATCACGACGCCGATGACCGTGTCGGTGATCGGCTGCGTCGTCAACGGCCCGGGCGAGGCGCGCGAGACCGATATCGGCTTCACGGGCGGCGGCAACAACACACATCAGGTCTATATCGCCGGCCAGCCTGATCATCGCCTGAAGGACAAGGACATCGTCGATCACCTGGTCCATCTGGTCGAACAAAAGGCGGCTCAGCTCGAAGCCGCCAAGGCCGCGGCCGAAGCGGCCGAGTAGCTCCTCCCATTCGGCCGCCTCGGGCGAGGCGGCCGCCCCTATCGCGTCTTTTTGGTTACATCCCATGGCTCAGCTACAAGCGGTGCGCGGCACGCAGGATCTGCTGCCGGAAGCCGCCCGCCGTCTTCGCATCGTTACCGAGACCGCGCGCACCATCGCGGCGCGCTATGGTTTCGGTGAGATCGTCACGCCGATCTTCGAATTCACCGAAGTCTTCTCGCGGCCGATCGGCGAGGCGACCGATATCGTCTCCAAGGAGATGTACACGTTTCGTGACCGCGGCGATGAAGAGATCACGCTCCGGCCCGAAGGCACGGCCGGCGTGGTGCGCGCCGTCATCTCCAACGGCCTGACCCAGGCGACCCCGCTCAAATTCTTCTATGCCGGCCCGATGTTCCGCTACGAGCGGCCGCAAAAGGGCCGCTATCGCCAGTTCCACCAGATCGGCGCCGAATTGCTCGGGCCGGCGCAGCCACAGGCCGACATCGAGACGATCGCGCTCGGCGCGGAAATTCTCGACGCGCTCGGCGTGCTAAAATCCTGCGAAATTCAGCTGAACACGCTGGGCGACACTGTGAGCCGCCAAGCCTATCGCGCGGCCCTGGTCGAATATTTCTCGGCGCATCATGCGGATTTGAGCGAAGACAGCCGCGACCGGCTCACCCGCAACCCGCTGCGCATCCTCGATTCCAAGGATGACGGCGACCGGGCGATCGTCGCCGGCGCGCCGTCCTTCGATGCGTATCTGAACCCGGAATCCCGCGGGTTTTTCGACGATGTCCGGCGCGGCCTCGATGCCCTTAACCTTGCCTACGTGCTCAACCCTCGCCTCGTGCGCGGCCTCGATTATTACTGTCACACCGCCTTCGAGTTCGTCACGACGCAACTGGGCGCCCAAGGCACGGTGCTGGGCGGCGGGCGGTATGATGGGTTGATGGCGCTGATGGGCGGGCCGGACGTGCCGGCGATCGGCTGGGCCGCCGGGATCGAGCGGCTCGCCATGCTGCTGGCCGAACCGCCGGAAGAAGCGCGGCCGATCGCCGTCATTCCGGTCGGCGAGGCGGCGGACATCCCGGCGCTGCAACTGACGCAGCAACTGCGCCGCGCCGGCTTCACGGTCGATCTGGGCTATGGCGGCAATACCGGCAAGCGCATGAAGCGCGCCAACAAGCTCAACGCACGGTTGGCGCTGATCCTGGGTGAAGACGAACTGAAGCGTGGCGCCGTCATGCTGCGCGATCTGGATGGTGGCGAGCAACAGGAAGTGCCGCTCGGAGAAATCCAGGAGAAGTTGGCGTTGTTTCGGTAGCGGAATAAATTCCTTTTCAGGTTCTGGGGGCAAACTGCCTCCAGAACCTGACCAATGGCTGACGACATGCCCTGACTGAATTTAGCGCCGCAGGTGACGGCGAGAATCCTTACTCGCCGTCGTCAAACATCAGCGGCCCCGCCGAATCCAGCCGCCAGCGATAACGCGCTCCCCCTCATACGCCACGCCGGTTTGCCCCGGTGCCACGCCGGTGAACACCGGCTCATCCAGCACCCGCCGCACCGTGCTTCGCGGCGGTGCGATGTCGGGCTCATATGCAAAATAGGTACGATCCTATTGACGTGATCGGTTAATTCCTCTTATATTCCTATCATCATAAATCGATAGGGCTTTGCCGTGCGGACGGCGGGGCGGAAGAGGGGGCCGATGCTGTCGTCAGAAGATCCGCCGCTGTCCGAGTATCAGCAGACCGTGCAGGACTTCATCGCACTGCTTCAGGCGCTGCGCGCTTGGCGCAAGGTGATTCACCTGTATTATCAAGGGCGTATGATCGGCCGTCTCACCGTGAATTTCGCCGAGCTGATGAAGAAGAGCAGCAACCCGAAAATCACCATCGTCGATCATTTCGACGACGACCGGAACATGGCCATCTGGCGCAACGCGAACGCGCCGCCCGCCCCGGTCGCCGCCGATCCTGCCCCGACCGCAGCTAATCGGGCGCCGCCCGCGGCGGCACCGGCACCACGGATCATCCACCGGGCCTTTCCGCCCGATCCGGCGAAACCGATCCCCCAGCCCGATTGGGCGGCGCTCTTCGAGCGGCCTTTGGATTTTTCCTATCCGCAGGGTCCGGTTCGCGTCCCCCTGTCGCCCGAGGAGGTGACCGCCGGCTTGGCCGCCCTCGCTCCCATTCTCGCCGGTCCGCTGCCGCCGATCCCAGTCTGGCATGCCGATTTCGCCGATCTATTCGAGCCGTTCCCGCTGCCCGATGCCGTGATCGTACCGGAAAAATGGCTCCCGGCCTCGGACGTCGTCACCGCACTCGTGGCTCCCCAGCCGGTCTCGGACGCAGCGATCGTCACGCCGGAAGATCCGAACCCCTATCAGCGCGGCGCGGCCGAAAGCGAGGACGCATTCGCGCGGCGGCTCTCCGACGAACTGACCCGGAGCTTCACGCTCGGCACAACCGACCGCGACGCGGCGGCCCGCGGTCAAGCGCAGATCCTGGAGGCGATCCGCACCGGAGCACCGGAGATCGTCGCCGACTATGGCGCCTTCATCCAGCGGCTCGACCCGGATTTCTTCCACGATCCGCAAGGCCGCTTCGCCGCGCTCAGCACCGCCGATCCGGCGCTGGCGGCGGCCGGGCCATTGAAGCCCCTGCCCGATGCGAGCGTGGGCTTTCTGGTGCCGGACGACAAGAGCCGCCTGCAAGCCTGGATCGAGGACGGCGCCGGACTTCCGGCCTTGCTCCGCCCGGAGATGGCGGCGGATGGCCAGCTTTACAACAATCTCGACAATATACCGCTGAACACGGCCATCCACCGGCCGCCGCCGCTGCTCTTCGAACTCTACCGCCGCAGCGAAGCGGCGCTCGCCCGACACGCCACCGAGAACCAGATCCGCAGCGGCGATCCCCAAGCGATCGCCGATTTGCTGCTTGGCACCCTGCCTTTCGGTTTTGGGCTCGGTGGTGGGGCCAAGCCGGGCGCGTTGGGCAGAATACCGAAATTGCCACAGGAGTCCGTGCCCCGGCGCCAAGACGAAGTGCCGCTCCCGATCCGGGAGATTGAGCCACAATCTCCCGGCAGCGGGAAGGGGATGGCGGGAGAACTCGACCCTGATATCCCGAAGACCGCAGCAAATCCCCCAGAGGTACCACCCGCAGAACAGCTTGGCCGACCACCGCCTGCTGATGCTTCGAGTACACCACTCTCCACACGTTTCGTCGATGGCATCGTGGTTATCGACCAGAGAACGGGGCAGGTTTACACTGGTACGGTTGACTTGCAGCCTACGCTGGATCGAATTGACGCTGGCATTCGTTTCCCTTCTCGAAATGACGGTTCGGTTTTCCAAAATAGGCCAACTGGAGGAGGTGGAACGTCTTTATTGCCGGTACAGCCACTCGGTTACTATACGGAGTATGTCGTCCCGACGCCCGGCATAAAAGGGCCAGGACCTCAGCGTATTATAGTCGGGAAAGGTGGCGAGACGTACTATACTCCTGATCATTACAACACATCCACTCCAGTTAGATAATCATAAGGAGAAGAACATGAGTGCACTAGAGGTATTCATCTTTAATAACGTATCAGATCGACCGTCCTTCGACGATGCCCTGATTGGCGTCGTCCCCGAGTATGTATCTAGTGTGGGGCACCTTATGCAAAGTATAGCCGATGCCCTCTTATTTCCGGCATATTTCGGCCGAAACTGGAACGCACTTTACGATTGCCTCCGAGATTTTCATTGGACTGATAAGAAAAATATTGTGCTAATTCATAATAATTTACCGGTATTGGCAAATGAGGACTTAAAAACATATTTAGGAATTCTTAGAGATGCTGTCACTGATTGGAAACCGGATGAATTTCATAAATTTCATGTCATATTCAATAAATCCGCCGAGCAAGCCGTGATAAGTGCCTTGGAATAATGAGCGTAAATATTTAACAGAATGGTCGAGCATCGATGAAAAAAGCAACCAGATCGTTTACACGGGCGAGCAACGGTGCCGCATCGGGGCTTACCGAAACCGGTCGGCGCGATAGAGAAATCAGGCGAGATTGACCGCACTGATGGTGACGTAATATCCGTCAGGGTCTCGAAGTGAAAACTCCGCAGTTCCTGTGTTGGGATTTACATGCGGTTCTTCTTCCACCCGACCAACGAGCGTGCGCGCCCTGGGCAGCGCAACGTCAAAGTCGTCGACTCGAAAAAACAATAGGAGACCATTGCCGGGTAATTGCGGTGACAGTGCACAAATCTACGAACGTGGCGCCGCACGCGTAAGCCGCATCGCCATTAAGTGCACTGGCACCGAAACCCGGCCCGAACCGCACCCCGGCGCCCCGGCCCTCGGGCAACAGCGCGGGATAGGCGAGGTAATCCGAGTCGGCAAAGAGACCGTCTGGCGCCGATGGCCTCGTTGCGTCACATGATCGGGCATGCCGACCGCAGCCACGCTCGCCGACCTTGCCATACAGGATCGTAGGAGCGAGCGGGGGGTGTCGATTATGTATTGTGTTCTGGAACGCCCATCAACAGCAGCACCTACGGTCGTATGGTGGGTGCTATTGCCGATC
>JAXDMU010000185.1:0-13721 GCA_034665905.1 Aliidongia sp.
GACCCTTGGCGACTCATTCGCCGTCACGTACCGCCCGAATCCCCTGGATATTCGAGGCGGGCCGAGCGTAATCGGCTCAAAATGATGCCGCGGCCGTCCTCAAGCATTTTGTCGGCGAAACCGTAGAGCGTTGAAATTGCTATATAAACAATGAGGGGATAGCTGAGATGCAGCAATCGCCTTCAACGAAGTTGCCTTGCAGAATCATTGCAGTTATCCTGTAGCAGGTTATATTTGTTACTCTATCGACTCGGTTGAAAAAGAATGCACCCCTTACGACTCCCCTCATTTTTATTTTAATATCCTCCATGGGTATTTTGATGGACCTTTGGCGACTCATTCGTTGTCACGTGCCGCCCGAATCCCATGGATATTCGAGGCGGGCCGTGCGTAATCGGCATCAAAATGATGCAGCGGCCATCCTCAAGCATTTTATCGACGAAACCATAGAGCATTGAAATTGCTATATAAAAAATGAGGGGATAGCTGAGTTGCTGCATTGTTCGACCCCTCTCCGTATGTCAGACATGCACCAGTCGGTGTAGATGTTTGAGCCCATGAAGTCTGAATGTAGGTGCTCAAGACAATGGTTGTTATAAAAAGGATAATAGCGGGCAACGCTCACGGAGGGTTGCCCGCCACCGAATGCACCTTTATCGCGGTTCCGCCGGCTTCCCGATCCTCGTTGCGGACTGACACGCGTCCGCTCGAACCTCTAATGGATTGCTGTCTGGTGAATCTCGGGCCATGCCTTCATGTTTTCTCGAACACTGTCGACAATGCGGTCCGAGTCAGTCCTCGAATTGATGATATAAGGCGTAATGAAGATCAGGGTTTCGGTACGGTTACGCATCACATCGGTATCGCGGAACAGCGCACCGATGCCCGGAATTTCCATTAGATAAGGAATACCGGTGTCGCTGTTCGTTTTTGTGTCGGAAATAAAACCGCCTAGTAGAACGGTCGCGCCATCGGCTAAGGAGAGCTGTGTTGTGACGTTTTGATTGCTGATCGCCGGAGTTCCGTCGATCCCCGAATTTGCCAGGGGCTCACTCTGTTCCTGCGCGATATCAAGATCGACCTGATCGCCGGCATAGATAATGGGCTTCACCGAAATGATCGAGCCCGTGCTCCGATACGAGACCGATTGCTGAAGGCCGCTCTGGATGTTGGCGAAGCCGGGTTGGCCCGTCAATTGAGCAGTGACGATCGGAATATCCGTCCCAACTTGGAATTTCGCTGTAGCGCCGCTACGGGCCAGCAGCCTCGGTGTCGTGACGACCTTGGTTTTCATCGTGGTCTGTAAAGCTGAAAGTGTTGCCGCCACCGAGTTGTTTCCGCTCAGCACCTGCAAAAACAAGCCTGGGCTACTGATGGACGAAGCCGGTCCTTGCGCACCGCCACTCACGGTAACATTGGTGCCGGCCAGAGCGGCCCCGACCTTCGACCATTCGATACCGAGATTCTGGTCGTCGTTGAGCGTCACCTGGGCGATCGTCATCTCAATCAGCACTTCGCGCGGCGGCTGGTCCAAATTCTGGATCAGTGGGAGCACTTGCGCATAGGTTTCAGCACTTCCGAGGAAAATCAGCGCATTGCGCGCCGGGTCGGTGACGAAGCGGGCGTTGCCGCTGCCGGCGTGGCCTGGGGCCGTGGCGCCAGCGGCCGGGCCGTGGCTCAGCAGGCCGGGCTGCTGGAGTTCCGAAGCGGTCTCTTTGGCCGGCGCGGCCGCGGCGTCGCCCAGCACCTGGGTCAGCACCTTGAGCAAACTGTCGGCCGTGGTGTTGCGCACCGGGTAATAGAACACGCTCTGGCGCGGATCGACCTGGGCCGGTTGGTCGAGGTCGCGCGCCCATTTGGCGACATGGTCCAGGATCTTCTGATCGGCCGCGAACACCAACACCGTGCCGGTCGCACCCAGCGGCAACAACGTCACCGCCGCGGGCGGCACCGCCGTGGACGACACATTGTAGCCCTCGACCCGCAGGATCTCGGAGAGTTTTTCGGACAGCGCGGCCGCGGTCCAGAACACCGGCACGATCTTGAGGCTCCGGCGTCCGGCGAGGCGCGGCTGGTCGAGCAGGCGGATGCCCTCGGCCGCGGCGTGCACATCCTCGGGCAGGCCGAGCAGGATGATCGAGTTGTTGGCCGGCGAGGCGATAAATTTGATCTTGGTGCCGAACGCGCTGCTGAGCCAGCTCGCCATGTCCTGATTATTGACCTGGTCGAGGCCCAGCACCTGAAAGATCGGTCTGAGGCTGGCCGCGATATCGGGCGAAGTCCGGCCGATGATGATCTGCGGCATCTCGGTCGACAGCGTCTCGCTGAGTCGCACGCGCAGCACGTCGCGGTCGTAGGTCAGCTGAACGCCGTAGGTGCGCAGCACCTCGCGCGTGATGGCGAGCAGATCTTGTGCGGATTTCGGGCCGCCGGTGCGCAGCGTCACCAGATCGGTCTTGGCCGAGACCTTGGGATCGATCTCGAAAGTCAGATGCAGCGTCTCGCCCAGGATCGTGTTGATGAAGGTCGGAATCGGCATCTGCTCGATCGTGACGTTGGCGACCTGGCCGGCGAGCGGCGGTGCCGCCGTCGTGCTGGCGATGGCACCGGCTTCGGGCGGCGGCGGGGCCGGGCCCGGCTCGATCACCGGAGCGGTGCGGTCGCGATGCGTGCCGGCGATCACCGCCTGAAGCGACGCCGTGCGATCGGTTTGATCCTGGAGCTTGGCCGGCAGCGGGGCCGCGGCATCCGGCAGGCCGGCTGAGATATCCTTGCAGCCGGGCAGCGCGCCCAGGATCAAAGCGAGGGCGGACCCAGTCAGGGCCAGGCGGGGGAGTTTCACGCGCACGAGCACCGCTCTTCAGTTCGGGGAAAACAATTTGATCTGCCGCGGCCCGTTTTCGCCGGACACGGTGATCATCGCTCTGGTTATCGCGACAATGTGGCTGCCATCGGGCAGCGCGTCGCCGGGTTTGCCGTATAGCACATGCGCCGCCTGGGTGCCGCCCTCCGTGACCAGGATCACGGCGAGCGGCTGGCCGGAATCGGTCACGACGCCGGAAAGCCGCCAAGCCGGCGTACCCGCTTTCGCCGGCTCGCCGATGGCTACCGCCGCGGCCTCGCCCCACAATTGGCGCTGGGTCAGGCTGGCCAGCGCCTTGGCCGGGTCGGACGGGCGAAGTGCCGGGTCCGGCCAGCGTTCGGCCGGCGCCACCAGTTTGGCGGCATCAAGCCCGTCGTCGGCCATCAGCCAGCCCACGGCCAAGCCCAGCGCCAGCAACCCGGTCCCGCCGAGCAGCAGCCTCATCCGCAAGGATTTGGGCATCATGGCCGTACCGTCCCGGCCGGTTTGGCCTTGGTCGGGTTGAGATAAGTCGAGACCAGCATTTCGAAGTGGGGCGTCGGCGTCGTTTCGATTCTGAGGCGATCGACGACGATCATGTGCCCGTCCGATTCGATCGCTGCCAGGAATTTCTGCATGCCGATGGCGGCGAATGGCCCGGTCACCGTCGCCGACATCTGGCGGTAATTCTGCGATGCCGTGGAAGAGGAGACGATTTCGACATGCACATCGACGCGCGCCAGCTCGGCCGCCTTGGCCAGCTTGCCGATCAGCTCCTGGAAATTGACCTGGGCCAGCCCGTCGGACTCGGCTTCCCACAGCCGGCTTTCCAACTGGACACGCAGGCGCCGCGCACTGTCGCTGCGCGCCTTCCATTCCGTTTGCCCGGCCAGGCGATGCAGCACCGAGAGCTGCTGCGCATCGCCCGTGATTTGAATCCCGGCATGATGGTGGCTGTCCTCGATCTCGAACCACAGCCCGAGCAGCAGGATCGCCAGGATCGCCAGAAGCCCCAGATGAATGCGCGGATTCTTCGCGGTCTCGCGCTCGAATGCCATGCGCAGCTGTGCCCAATAGCGCGGCAACTGATCGAGGGCAGGCAGGCGCGTCGCCAGCGGGTTCATTGCGGCGCCACCTTAAGCTTGATTTTCAGGATCTTGTCGCCGCCGATATGATCGGCCGAGACGTTGCTGAACCCGGCCAGGCTTTGCAGCGATTTGACATAGGCCGGCGCATCGACGCCGGCCGCCGCCTCGACCGTGAATTCGAGATCGCCGGACTGATAATTCCAGGCCGTCATCTTGGTGCCGACCTTGGGCACGATCTCCAGGATCTGAGCGAGCAGTTCCAACTGTCCGGGATAGGCCGACAGCGCCTCCAGGCGGGTGACGGCATCGAGCGCGCTGCGCGCGTCGGCGCGTTCCGCCATGCGCGGCTGGGCCGCCTCGGTCGCGGCGGCGATGTCACGTTCGATCCGGCCCAGCGCCAGCCGATCGCCGACCGCCTGTCCGGCAAAGAGTCCGATCAGCAGCACATAGCCGGCCGCGAGCGCCCAATAGGCCGGCCTGAACCGCCGCCCGGAAGACGAAGCCGAGCGAAAGGTGCTGCCGGACAGCCACGGGCGGGGCAGTTCGGGCAGGGCTTCGGGCAGACCGGGACTGTCCTGCGCCGCATCGGGCGGCACGCCCGCCGCGCGCTGGAAGCGCACCCATTCGGCGCCGTCGGGCGGCTGCGGCCACCAGCGGCTCGCCGCCAGCAGCCCATCGACCCAATATTGTCCCTCGCTGCCATCCAGCGTCCTCACGTGGCGCAGCCCGTCGGTGCCGCGCGGCTGCAACGCGGTTTCGGGCAGCACCGTCACCTTGGCGGGCGTGAGGCCGGCGGCGGCGATCTGGGCATCCACCGCGGCGCGATCCCAGATCCACACGCCGGTTCGCCGACCATCCTCATGGATGAGCCGCGCCGTGTCGGCCCAGGGCGACCATTCGGCGATCTTGAGATCGATCGCGGCCATCCGCTTGCCGGCGCTCGGGTCCTCCATCAATGGAAAGACGCGATAGCGGCAGAGCGCCCGGCTCAGCACCCAGAGCCGGCGCCCCGCGCCGCCGACCGGGCTTTCAACCCCGTCCCGACGGTGCCGGTGGATGCGTTGGGTCCGGAAGGTCGAGAATATCAATTCCGTCTCGGAGGCTGTGGTCGGGAAAGGGCGGTATGTCGAAAATGTAGTCGATCTGCCAGGGCTGTTCGGCGCCACTCGGCGTCAGATGGACGCCCATCACGCGCTCAAGCGGATTGTCGGGTGCCATTATGCTTATACGCAGGCTGTTCAAGGGTAAGAAGTAATATCGCAAACTCTCGTCCGAAATCGCCACATTGCCGGCAGCCGCGGCCTCGGCAGCCGACCGGAGAGGCTGTTTCTGGCGGGCGGCGACGATGCGGGCGACGGCGGCGTCGCTGACATTGGGCAGCAGCGCCAGGATCGCCGGGGGGGCGGTATTGAGGTTCAACCCCGCCGTGGTGACGGTCGTCACCTGCTCGTAAAGCCCGCTCCGGCTGAAGCCGGCCGGATCGACCTTGTCCCAGTCGAGCACGCGGCGCAGTTCCCAGGGCGTGCGCAATTTCTCGCCGGTCGGGGGCGGTTTGCCCGCGGCCTCATACTCCTTGGCCTTGGCGCCGTTCAAGCGCTTGTACGGGCCGGGTTCGTCGTAATCATGCAGCTTGGCGATCATCGGCCCGCGATCTTCGGCGCGAACCCCGTAATTGCCGAGCAACCGATACCAATCGGCGTCGGCGCCGGTATTGGTGTTGAGCAAGCCGCGTTGATCCTGCAAATGGACCATTGTCGAACCGAGCCGGTAAGGCCGGTCGTCGAGCGCCAGATAGGTCTTGCCCTGGGTCGGCGCGCTGAACGGATCGCGCGCCCCGGCGATGGTGAGATCGGCGCCGCTCAGCAATTCGATGCCGCGAAAGCTGATGAACCGCGTCGAAAACCAATAGAGCGCCGTGGCCCGCGCCTCTTCCGACTTGCGAAACGCCTCAACCTTGGCGAGGCGAACATAGCCGTGATTCAGGCTGTCGCCGACCCAGCCGGTGATATAGGCCGCGATCAGCGCCAGAATGGCGACGATCCATAACGTCGCGGCCAGAATGAAACCGGGTGGTCTCGTCATTTCATTGCCCCATGAACAAGGCGAGCGGATCGGGCGGCGGTTCCTTTTCGCCCCGGATCGCGGCGGCGATGGCGATCCCGTCATCGACCGCGTAAAGCCGGATCGCCAGCGGCAATTGCTTGAATTTGCCGAGCGGCGGCGGCCACGCGTCGCGCCACGCCAGATCGGGGCCGAGATAGGCGAAGTTCACCTTGTTGCCGTGCCAGCCGCGCAGCTCCAGCGGCTTCTGGTCGAAGCCGGTGTAGCGCAGCGTGGTGCGATCTTGCGCGGCATCATAGACCAGATCCCAGCGGAACACGCTGGGACCGCCGGGATCGCCGGCCAGCGGCGTCAGGGTCAGGCCGGAAAATCCGGTCGGCCCGCCGACAAAGACGTTCTTGGCGAGCAGCTTGTCCGCCACGATCTGGTTGACCGCATTGCGGAAATAGGAATTCACCAACCCTTCGCGATCCGACGCGCTGAGAAACGGGCTGAGCCGGCCGCGGACATCGTTCAGCCGCTCCAGCCCCTGAAACAGCGAGACGGCGATCATGCCAACGATGATCAGCACCACCATCATTTCCAGGACGGTGAAGCCGCGGTTCCGCGCCGCGCGGCCGCTGCTATTGAAACAGCGCGTTGCGGACATGCTTGTAGCCGATCATGCGCAAGGGAAAGCTGACCAGAACCCGGCCGTCGGGCGCGGTTACATCGACCTTGGCATTGTAGAGGCCGATCCGAAATGCGCTGATTCCGCTGGGGTAGGCGCTGCCGTCGATCGGTTCGATCAAAGTCTGTGCCGTCCAGCGCACGGCGTAGGGGCCGAGATCGATCGCTCCAGTCGGCTGGTCCAGCGGATTGATCGCCGACATGATGTTGAGCGCATCGGTTTCGATCTCGGCCCGGCGATTAGCCTCGTCCACGCGAAACGCCGAGCGGCTGACATTGCTGATCAGCGCGTAAAGCGGCAGCAACGCCGCCGCCAGCACGGCGATCGCGACGATCGCTTCGAGCAGGGTAAAGCCGGCGGTCGGTCGGCGCAGCGTCATCCCGGCCTCAGTTCGCACAGTGGCGGCCGCATCAGATAGCGCGCCTCGGCATCGGGTGCGGTGACGCGCAGCGTGCCGCCGCTGCATGTGCCGTCATAGCGATAGGTGATCGGCGCGTCGACATCGATGCGCCAGCCGGCGGGCAGCGTCACCGGATAGGCTTCCGGCGCCGTGTCGGGCGGGGTGGAAAAACCGCCAGCCTCGGGCGTCGAGGTCAGGACCAGATTGCGGCCTTGCGCCGAAGCCGTCATCGGCAGCTCATCCAGTTGTCGTTCCAGATCCTGGCGATTGAGCGAGAAGCTGGTCCGGTTGCCCAGATGGACCAGCGCCGGCAGGGCGAAAGCGCCCATCAGCCCCATGATCGCCAGCACGATCAGCAGTTCGACCAGCGAGAAGCCGGCCGGGTCAGCTACGCGGCGCAAAGCCAATGATGTCGCCTCCGGGTTTGCCATCCGGGCCGTAGCTGTAGAGCGCGAAGGGGTTGAGATCCTTGCCCTCCGGATTATAGAGATACGGCTTGCCCCAGGGATCGAGCGGCAGAGCTTCCTCGATGTAAGGCCCGTGCCAGCGCGTCTTGATGTCCGGATCGGTCGGCGCATTGACCAGAAGCTGAAGCCCCTCGTCGGCCGTCGGATAGCGGCCGATATCGAGGCGCATGGTGTCGAGCGCCGATTTCAGCATTCGCACCTGCGTTTCGGCAGCACTGGCCTGACCCTTGCCGAACTGGGCGAACAGCCGCGGGCCGACCAGCGTGCCCAACAGCGCCATGATCGCCAGCACGATCAGCAGTTCCAGGATCGAGAAGCCGCTTTGGCGGTTTCGGCGCGGTGCCGGCTTCGTCACGGGCGCTTCTTCGTGGATCACAGCCATCTGCATGCTCATAAACTCCTTCACAGCGCGGCGTCGCCCAGGCTGGCCATCGCCAGGAAGATCGAGGCGGCCAGGGTCCCGACGATGAGGCCGATCACGACGATGGCGATCGGCTCGACCAGGGTTAGAAACCGCTTCATCCGCTCACGGCCGTTTTCGTCGCACAGGATGGCCGCCGACCGCAACATCGGCGCGAGGCTGCCCGACCGCTCGCCGACGCTGACCAGATTGATGATGGTCGGCTGAAGATCGGTGTAATCCTCCAACGCCTTCGCCATGGTCGAGCCGCCGCGCACCGCACGCTCGACCTGCGACAGGCTGGCTTGCAGGCGGCGCGATTGCACGACCGAGCGCGCCAGCACCATGCCCTGGATCAGTTGTACTTTGTTGGCGAGCAGTGTCGCGAACATGCCCGCCCAGCGCCCGGTTTCGGACTCCTTGAGCCAGCTGCCGATCACCGGCAGGCGCAGCATCGCTTCGTAAAAGCCGCGCCGCGCCGCCGGAATCTGGAAGGTCCGGTACAGCGCGAAACCGCCGAGCGCCAGACCGCCGAACACGATCGGCATATGCTGGTTGAAGAACGTGCCCATCGCCATGACGATTCTCGAGAGGGTCGGGATATTGTTCTCGTGATTCTTGAACATGACGGCAAAGCGCGGCACCACGAAGGTGAACAGGAACAGCACCACGGTCAAACCGCCGACCATCAGCACGGCCGGATAGGTCAGCGCCGTGCGGATTTCCTTGGTGATGCGGTAATCCCAATCCATCTGCTGCGCCGCATCACCGATCGATTGGCGCAACTGTCCGGTCATTTCGCCGGCCTCGACCAGTTGATAGGCATACGGCGGCAGGCCGGCGAGGCTCTTGCGCAGCGCCGTCGACAGGCGCGCGCCCTGGCGGATCTCGCGGCGGACGCCATCAATCGAACTCTGCAAGGCGCGATAGGCCGGCGCATCGACCATCGATTGCAGCGTCTGGTCGAGATTGATCCCGGCCTCCAGCAGCAATGCCGTCTGCTTCAGGAACTGGATGTAATCCAGCGTCTTGGCTTTGCGGTTGGGCGCAAAGTGCCTGTGGCCTTTGGCTGCCTCGACCGCCAGGATGAACGGCGTGAGCCCGCGGCGGCGCAGATCGCGCAGCGCCAGTCGCTGATCGTCGGCCAGGACCAGACCGGTCACATCGTGGCCTTCGACATTTCTGGCTTCGTAGCGGTAATGGGGCATGGGCTCGCTCTGCTCAGGAATGGAGGCCGGTCACCCGCAGCACCTCTTCGATCGAGGTCTCGCCGCGCCGCGCCTTCATCAACCCATCCTCCCGCAAGGTGCGATAGCCATGGCCGCGCGCGACCGCCGCGATCTCGACCGATTGCGCCCGGCGCAGGATGCCGTCATGCAGATCGGGTGTCACCAGCACCAACTCGTAAATCCCCAGGCGGCCCTTGTAGCCGGTGCCAAAACAGGCGACGCAGCCGACCGGCTTGCGCCAATTCTCCGGCCCGGCGATTTCGGCGCCGTAGCCCGCATTATGCAGCAACCCCGTCGCGAAGTCATCGGGTGCGGCATCGTGGGCCGAGCACACCGGACAAAGCCGGCGCACCAGGCGCTGCGCCATCACGGCGCGCACCGAGGATGCCACCAGAAACGGCTCGATGCCCATGTCAATGAGGCGCGTGAAGGAACTGACCGCATCGTTGGTGTGCAGCGTCGAAAACACCATGTGGCCGGTCAATGCCGCCTGGACCGCGATCTCGGCCGTTTCCAGATCGCGGATTTCGCCGATCATGATCTTGTCCGGGTCCTGGCGCAGGATCGCACGGAGCGCGCGGGCGAAGGTATAGCCGATTTCCGCCTGGGCATGGACCTGCGTGATGCCCTGGATGTTGTATTCCACCGGCTCTTCCACCGTGACGATCTTGCTGGCGCCGTCGTTGATTTCTTCGAGCGTGGCATAGAGCGTGGTCGATTTGCCCGAGCCGGTCGGGCCGGTAACCAGCGTGATGCCGTGCGGTTCGAGCGCCACCGCGCGGAACCGCGCGAGATCGTCGGGTGCCATGCCGAGCGCCGACAGGCTGAATCCGGCGCGGCGCTTGGGCAACAGGCGCAGGACCAGCGATTCGCCCCAGGTGCCGGGCAGGGCCGAGACGCGGACATCGACCTCCTCGCCGCCGATGCGGACCGAGAGCCTGCCATCCTGCGGCAGGCGGCGTTCGGCGATATCCATGCCGGAAATCAGCTTGATGCGCGAGGCGATCGCGTCGAACCGTTCGCGCGGCAGACTCAGTCGGTTCTGAAGCACGCCGTCGATGCGAAAGCGGACGTGAAAGCTGCGCTCCTCCGGCTCGACATGAAGATCGGACGCGCGCTCGTTGAAGGATTGCGACAACAGGCTCTGTACCAGCTCGACCACCGGCGCTTCTTCGGCCAGTTCGCGCAGATGGCTGACCTCGTCGAGCATGCGCGTGCCGCTCGACCGCACCAGCCGCGACAGGGAGTCGAGTGCCCGGTCGAGATCCTGATTGGCGCTCAGATACCAGATGACCGGAACGCCGGCAAACGCCTCGGCCGCGAATTCCTGAAGCGATGTCGCCAGCGGGTCGCGGGCGACGCAATGCAGCGCGTCGGCATCATCGAGCCAGGGCAGTGCCTCCTGATCGATCCACCATTCGGCTGGATAGCCCGATCGCTCCATCGCCGCGACGAACCGGGCGGACTCGTGCGGGATCTGCTCGGGCAAAATGACCGGAATGCCGAGCTGGCGGCTGATGACGGTCAGCAGCCGGTCTTCCGACAGCGCGCCGAAGCGCAGCAGGATGCCACCGAGCCGGCCGCCATAGCTTTGCTGAAAGGCCAACGCGCGGTCGAGTTCGGTCTGCTCAATGATTCCGTCATCGATCAGCATGCGGCCGAGCGGCCGGCGTTCCCAATCGGCCGGCGCGGCAGCCAAAGACCCGCTATCAAGAGGTAAGGCGGTGTCCATCAGCGCACCGGCCTTTCGCAGGGCGGAACGATGCAGGCCGGCCGCCTGTCCGCAGAGGATGTGAACATGGGCGGGACTATGCCAGAAGCGATCCACCGCCGCCAGCGCTATGCGGTTCGAACGCCCGTGCCGCTGCCCGGCGATGCTGCGACCAAACCCGGCGGCAGCCGGGATTGGCGGTTGACCGTCAAGCCCGTTTAGGTGTCGCCGACGGTGACGAGCCCTGTCCCGCCCGCCGTGGTGCGGCGCGAAGCTGCGCCACCAATGTCACCGCAAGCGTGATCGCCAGCACAAAGATGGCGGGTCGGATGCCGGCGGCGGTCGAGAAATTGGCGGTGAGGACGCGGCCGACCAGATCGGCGCCGCGGGTAAGGCCGAAATAGAGCGCTTCGCCCAGACCGGTGAGGACGGCCGACGCCACGCTCAGCCCGGCCAGTTGCCAGAGCGGCAGCGGCCCGGAGCGTGCCAGCAGCCGATACCCCATCAGCCACAGATAAAGCCCGCCCATGACGGTCGCTTCGTCGACCAACAGCTTCGATTGCAGGAAAAAATGCACGGTGACCAGGGCCGCGACGCCGTAGCTCAGCTTGTGCAAATTGCGCCAGTTCCGGCCGCCCAGGCGCCGGATCATGGCGTCGGTCGAGGTCGCGGTCAGCGGCGCCAGGACCAGCAGGGCGACGGCACCGATGGTGAGATAGAAGCGGCTGACGATCTCGGTGATGACCTTGATCAGATCGAAGCTCTGATCGACCACATAACCCGAGACATGCGCCACCGCATAGGCGAAGGCGGCGACGCCGATCATGCGCCGAAGCTGAAGCAGCGAATGCCAGCGCCACGCCTGGCGCAGCGGCGTGATCGCCAACGCCAGAAACAGCAGTCGGATGGCCCAAAGCCCGAGCTGGTGAATCGCCTCGGTCACCGGCCGCGCGCCGAGATCGCCCAGCACAGCGAGCCCGAGCACCCACAGGCCGGGCAGAAACAGCGCCGCGAAACAGACTGCCTTCTGCGGCAAGAACCGTCCGGTGCGGTCGCGCCATGGAAAACTCAACACCCGATCATCCTCGAAAGCCCTCGCGATTGCCCAAGTGAAAATGGGGATTTCCGGCGCAATGCGCTATCAATTTCCCGAGAGCACGCCCCGGCGCCCGTGACAAAGACCAAAAACCGGCGCTTTCGCCGCAGTCGGGCGCGTCACTCAGCCGGCCTGTCCCGCCTCGCGGATCAGCACCGCTTTTTCCGCGCCACCGACCGAACGCAGCCAGGGCTGGTAATGCTTGCCGGTCAGGTCGTTGATGATGCCGATCCGACAGGCCGGGCGCGCCTGCGCGGCCCAGCGCAGGACCGAACCGAGTGCGGCCTGATCCAGCATCCAGTTGAACGGCCATTCGACATCGAGTTTGGACAGCACGAATCGGCCGACCCGGTCGAGCAGATCGAGGCTGGCGGTACCCGAATTCCACACCGTCAGCACGGCGGGATAGCGCGAGCACGGGCCGGCGCCGTCGTGGCGGAACCCGGCGAAATCACACTCGCGCGTGGCATCCAGCAGATCGCCCGGCGGTGCGTCGAACTCGACATCGATATCGGTCAGCACCAGCCGGCCGCCATAGCGCCGCAGCAGCGCCGGCCCGACCAGAAACCGGCTCGATGCGTAATAGGCGCCGCTTCGATACGGGCCGGCCGTTTCGGTCGAGAGATTGAGCGTCAGGCCTGGCGTGGCCGCGGCAAGCTCGGCGAAAAGTGCCAGGGCCGCCTCGTCCGGCCCGATCAGATGGAAATGGATATGGAGGGTCGGACACTGCGCGGCGGCACTGCGGACGAACCCCGGTGCGAACAGCCGGAAATAGCGGGCATCGCACGCCGCGGCGAGGGTTGCCCCGGCCGGGCCGGGTGCGGGGCCGGTGAATTCGGGCACCGGCAGCCGGGCGCGGATCGCGGTGCTCTCGTCGAGCGCCTCGACATAGGGCCGGTCCTCGATCAGCGTGGCTTGGCGCCAGGCGACATTGAACGGGCTTTCCGGCCCGATCGGCAAGGACGCCGCTTGCCCCGCGGCCAATTGCTTGAAGCGGACGAACTGGGCGAAGCCGTCATCTTCGTCGCCTTGGAGCAGCGCGGCGCAGCCGGCATTGTAGGCCGCCGGCAGATGATAGGGGCTGGCGTCCAGAAGCATCCGAGCCAGCGCGCGGACGTGATCGTAAAGCCGGTAGCCGACCAGCATGCCGGCAGCGCCATGGAAAAACAGGAAGCCGTCGCCCCGCACGCGCTGGCGGTAATCGGTCAGCCCGATCAGATCGCCGAGCTTGCCCTCGAAGGCGAGCGCCAGCGCCAGACCGAGCCACGCCTGCTCCTGCGCCGGATCGGCCCGCAGTGCGGCCAGAAACCGCTCCGCCGCCTGCGCCGGCCGACCGTCATTCAGCTCGGCCACACCGGCCTGGGTGAGCGCGTCACTCACGCGGATTGCCCCGCTGGTCGTGCAGGAGATGGCTCAAAACACTGGTTCCTCAGCCTGATTGATGCGTTATTAGGATAGGTGGCGCAGTTGCGAGTCGTTGGCAAGCGGCCACCCGAAGGGTCAGTCGCGGTAGGGATGCGGGGTAACCGCGTCCCTACCGCGACTGTGACCTGACCGCAGGGCTCCGAATCGAGGTTAACAGATTTTGGCGGCGAGGATGGTTTCGAGGTACTCGTTGTCCCAACCTGCGAGTTTTCTACGGAGCTTGATGCTGGTTTTTTGAGGTGCTGATGGCTTTGTGGTCTTGCGGCTGAGTCCTGAGCGTTGTCGAACTGGTTCGACGGCATTTCGGGTGAGATTGATGGCGAAGTGTCGGA
>JAXDMU010000186.1:0-6280 GCA_034665905.1 Aliidongia sp.
CCGGTGCTGGGCGCCATCCTGTTTTTTGCGATCGAGGCCTGGTTCGGCGGCACCGGTGTCTGGTATCTGGTCGGGCTCGGCGGTACCGCGCTTTTATTCACGCTGTTTCTGCCGCGCGGCCTTTGGAATCTGATTGAGCGACGCTTCGACGTGAGATTGCTTCCGGTGGGTTATCGCTTGCGGCAACCGAGAGAAGACGGCCGATCGTGACTACGACGTCGCCGGCCCCGTCAGCAGCCGGTCGATCGCCGCCTCCATCGCGCCCAGATCGACCGGCTTGTAAAGCACGGCCGCGGCGCCGAAATGTCCGGCCGTCGGCAACGCGTCCATGCGCCGCTCCGATGCGCTGCCCGACATGGCGATGATCGGCGGGGCGGGTTTGGACGCGTTGATTTTACGGATGAGTTCGAGCCCATCCATATCCGGCATATAAATATCGGTAATCACCAGATCGACCGCATCGTGCTGATACGATTGAAGCGCATCGACCCCGTTCTGCACCGTGATCGCCTCGTGCCCCATCGTTTCGAGCAGGGCGGAAATCAGTGTTCTGACAACCTCGTCATCGTCCACGATCAAGACACGTGCCACGGGGGTCTCCACAGCAGAAAGCAGATTCTCGCCCACTGACCATTCCGCCCAGTCGGTATTTCAGCATGTCATCAATCGTTCAACCGGGAAAGGGCGATAAAGCTCCATCCATAATTCTCATTATGGCCGACTCAGCTTTTTTGGGCGACCGGGGACATCCCGCCGACCCACGTCTCCAGCACCGCAAGCCCCGGCCCCAGCAAGGTCAGATCGGCGATGTAGCCGGGCGCGATCCGGCCGCGATGGTCTGCAAGACCGAGGAATTGTGCCGGATAGAGCGAGGCCATGCGCAACGCCTCGTCAAGATCGAGGCCGAGCAGATCCAGGCAATTGCGGATCGCCGTCGGCATATCGAGATCGGCCCCGGCCAAAACCCCGTCCGCCGTAGTAAGTCGCCCGTCGCGGCGCGTGATCCGGCTGCCATAGAGCAGGAAGCTGTCGGCATCGGTGCCGAATGGCGTCATCGCGTCGGTCACCAGGAACAGCTTGCCCGGCTTGAGGCCGAGCGCCAGTCGCAGCAGCGCCGGATGGACATGGATGCCGTCGGCGATGATGCCGCACCACGTGTCGGGGTCGGCCAGCGCGGCCGCGGCGATCCCCGGCGCACGGCTGGCGAGCGGCGGCATCGCATTGAACAGATGGGTGAAGCCGGACAGCCCGGCGGCGATCGCCTCGTTCGTCCGCTCGAAACTCGCCGCGGAATGGGCGCCCGACACGGCGATACCGGCCGCGGCCAGCCGCCGGATCGCCCCATCCTCGACCATCTCGGGCGCCAGCGAGACCAAAAGCTTGCCACCAGCAAACTGCCCGGCCAGCGCGCACAGCGCCTCGATATCGGCGGGCACCGGCCGGCGGATGAAGTCGGCGCTGTGCACGCCGCGCCGCTCGGGATTGAGGAACGGGCCTTCCAGATGCAGGCCGAGCACACCGCTGCCACGCCGGGCCGCCAGCGAGGCGGCGGCGCGGGCGGCCGCCGGCATCTTCTGGGCATCGTCGGTGATGAAAGTCGGCACCAGCCCGGTCGTACCGAACCGGCGATGGGCGGCGGCGATCGTGCGGATCGTCGCTTCGCTCGGCGCCTCGTTGAACAGCACGCCGCCGCCGCCATTAACCTGGACATCGATGAAGCCCGGCACCAGCAGCGCCGCTTCCGGCAGTTGCACGGTCTCGACCGGGCCGGACGGCACCCGGCAAAGATCGAGGATGACACCGTCCTCGATCAGCACGCCCTGGCCGTCGAACATTTCACGGCCGGTGAAGAGGCGCGCACCGGTCAGAAAGCGGCGCGTCACGACGCGGCCGCTTCGCGTGCGAGAGCCGGGCCGAGCCCGCCCATCAGGCAGATTTCGCCGCCCCCCAAGGTCCCCAGGCGCCTGATCGGCGCGCGGATCGCTTCACGGCCGATATCGGCCCCGCTCCCCTTTAGCGGCCCACAGGCGTTCGGCATCAACTGGTGTGGTGATGCCCGCCAGACCGAGGCCGGCATGGATCCACTCAACATCATTTTCGGTCATACTCTCACAAAAACTCCGCCACCTCGCGCTCGCGCCCGACGCCGGCCATGAACTGAACCAGATGGGGCAGCTTCAATGCCATTTCGCGGTGGCGGGCGCGGACGGCGCGGATCAGGCTGCCGTTGCGGCCGAGCAAGGCGTCGCCGATCTCAATCATGCGCAGATTGGGCCACGCTTTTTCGCGGTGACGGGCGACCTCGGCCATGATCGCCTCGGCCGGGCGCTCGGGCGCGGCCTGGGCCAGCAGCAGGATTGTCGAGGCGGTCGAGCGCGACACGCCGGCATGGCAATGCACCAGCAGGCGCTTTTCGCCCGACTCCGCCATCATCGCCCGGCCGAACGCCAAAATCGCGTCGACATGGTGCGGCTGTGGCATGTCCTCCTCCGGCCGCTGGTCGATCGCGTCGTGGAAACGCAGCTCCAGCCGGGCATGCTCGCCATAGGCGCCGAAGGCTTCGAGCGCCGGATGGCCGGGATCGAGGATCGACAGCACATGGGTGATGCCGGCGCCACTGTGACCGGGCAGTTCCTCGATGCCGCAAATGGTGAAAACGAACGGCGAACTATCGGGCATGATCGGAGTACTCATGAGGGGTGGTGCCGAACAGGGCAACGCGCCAGGCATGGACGCGACGGCCGAGATTGCCGATGGCGAGATAGATCACCGGCGTGGTGTAGAGCGTCAACACTTGACTCAAGATCAGGCCGCCGACAATCGCGATGCCGAGCGGCCGGCGCAGCTCGAAACCCGGCCCGCCGCCAAGCGCCAGCGGCAAGGCGCCGACCAAGGCCGCGAGAGTGGTCATCAGGATCGGTCGGAACCGGATGAGGCAGGCTTCGCGGATCGCGACCAGCGGGGCAAGCCCCTGCTCGCGCTCGGCCTGGAGCGCGAAATCGACCATCATGATGCCGTTCTTCTTGACGATGCCGATCAGCAGCAGAATGCCGATGAGCGCGATCACGCTCAGATCCAGCCCGTTCGCCCGCAACAGCAGCAGCGCGCCGATCCCGGCCGAGGGCAGGGTCGAGAGGATGGTAATCGGATGCAGCAGGCTCTCATAGAGCATGCCGAGCACGATATAGACCACAAGCAAGGCGGCGCCGATCAGCCAGGGTTGCGAGGCGAGCGCACGTTCGAACTCGCCGGCCGTGCCTTCGAAGGCACTCTGCACGGTGATCGGCTTGCCCAGGCGCTGCTCCATGTCATGAATGCGATCGACCGCGACGCCGAGCGAGACGCCCGGTTCAAGGTTGAAGCTGATCGCCACGACCGGCAGCCCGCCCTTGTGCTTGACCACCAGCGGTGTGCGGACGAGGCGGGCCGTGGCAAACGCGCTGATCGGCACGAGATTGCCGCCCTGGCCATTGACATAGAGCTGGTCGAGCGAGCGCTCGTCGAGCCGGAAATCATCCTCGGCCTGAAGTGTCACGTAATATTGCTGGGAGTCGGTGAAGATCTCGCGGATGCGGCGGCGGCCGAACGCGTCGAACAGCGTGTTGTCGATCGTCTCGATCGCAACGCCCATCCGCGCGGCCCGGTCGCGGTCGATGTCGAGATGGATATCGGTGCCGTAATTCACATCATCGGCGGCGACATCGCGCAAGCCCGGCAAGGCGGCCAGCGCTTGTTCGAGTTGCGGCTCCCAGCGATTGAGTTCATCGCGGTTCGCGTCGCTCAGCGTGTACTGAAATTCGCCATGCCCGCCATTGAAGCCGCCAGCCACGACCAGTTCGCGCTCGGGCTGGAGATAGACGGTCGCACCCGGCACGGCACCGGTCGCCTTGCGCAGCCGGGCCAGGATCTCGTCGAGACTGCCATGGCGCTGCTCCGGCGGGACCAGTTGGATGATACTGAAATTGCTGCCGAAGAACAGCACGCTCGCCACATCCGCGTCGGCCTGCAAGGCATGAGCGACGCCGACCACGATCGCGCTACCGCCGCGCAGCGACAGATCCGGTCGGATGATCAGCGACGCATCGACCCGGCCGACATCCTGCGGCGGAAAGAATCCTTTCGGCATCGAAACGTAAAGATAGACCGTGAGGCCGAGCGTCAGAAAGAAGACCAGCAGCACCGACGCCCGGTGCCGCAGCCCCCAATCGAGCGTGCGGGCGTAAAAGCCCAGCACCGCGTTCATGACCCGCCCGGCCGGCTCCGGACCCTGCTTGGGGCGATGTGCGCGCAGAAAACGCGCGCACATCATCGGCGTGATGAACAGCGACACGGCGGCCGAAATCACTAAAGCGGTGCTGATCGTCACACCGAATTCCCGAAAGAGCCGGCCGATCACACCGCCCATCAACAGGACCGGAATGAACACGGCAATCAGCGAGAGCGTGATCGAGATGATGGTGAATCCGACCTGACGGACGCCGATCGAGGCGGCCTCGCGCGCCGACAACCCGCCTTCGACATGGCGCACGATGTTCTCGATCACCACGATCGCGTCATCGACCACGAAACCGACCGAGATGGTGAGCGCCATCAGCGACAGGTTGTCGAGCGAATAGCCCAGCGCGAACATGACGAGGCAGGTCGCGGCGAGCGAGACCGGAATCGCGATCGCCGGAATCAGCGTGGCACTGGCGCTGCGCAGGAACAGGAAGATGACGGCAACCACCAGCAGCACGGTAAACCCCAGCGTGCGCTCGACCTCGCGGATCGCCGCACTGATGCTGATCGACCGGTCGAGCGCGATGTTGATCTTGACCCCGGCCGGCAATTGCGCCTCGATCTCGGGCAGCCGCTGTTTGATCTCGGCGACCGACCGCACGATATTGGCGCTGGCGATGCGGCGATAGCCGAAGGCGATGGTGTGCTGACCGTTGAACCAACCGGCGGTGTCCTCGTTCTCCGGCCCGTCCACCACAGTCGCGACATCGCCCAGCCGAACCGGCGCGCCATTGCGCCACGCAACGACGACCTGCCGGAATCCCGCGGCATCGAACAACTGATCATTGGCGTCGATGCTGGCGCCGAAGCGGCCGGAATCGAGATTGCCCTTGGGTTTTTCCACGCTGGCCGCACTGACCGCGCTGCGCAGATCTTCGAGCGACAGACCACGCGCGGCGAGCGAGGCCGGATTGACCAGCACCTTGACCGCAGGCGATTGGCGCGACCAGTCGAAGGTCCGCCGCACGCCGGGAATGAGCGAGGCGCGCCGCACGATCAGCGTCTCGGCGGCGGCGTCGATCTTGGTCAGCGGCTGGGAGTCCGAGGTCAGCGCGATGCCGAGGATCGAATAGTCCGACGGATTATCCTGCTGCCAGGTCGGCGGGCTCGGCAGATCGGCCGGCAGTTCCGGCGCCGCCTTCTGCAATGCCGTCTGCACTTCGAGCCCGGCGCCATCCATGTTGCGCGACGGCTCGAACACCATGTTGATGTTGGTGAATCCGCGCGAACTGGTCGAGGTCATGCCGACGATGCCGCGGGTGTCGGACAATTGATGTTCGAGCGGGGCCGCCACGGTCGAGGCCATGATCTCGGCCGAGGCGCCCGGCAGCGACGCGTTGACCGAGAGCGTCGGATAATCGATATCCGGCAAGGCCGCGACCGGCAGGGTGAGAAAGGCGATCACCCCGAAGATCAACAGCCCGGCGGCGAGCAGCGCCGTCGCAATCGGCCGGTCGATGAACAGGCGGAACATCGCCGTCTCAGGCCCCGCCGCCGGCGCTGCGGGCCGCGCCGACCGTGACCGCCGAGCCATCGGCGATGGCGTCCTGGCCATCGACCACCACGGTTTCGCCGGCCGCGATGCCCTTGGTCACGACGACCAACCCGCCCGCCTTGACACCGGCCTCGACCCGGCGCAACGCCACCGTCGAATCCGGCTTCACGACATAGGCGATCAACCCGTCGGGACCGAGCGTCAGTGCGGTTTCGGGCACGACCACGGCATCGGGCAGCGTGTTCAGCACCAGGCGCGCATTGACGAACTGCCCGGGCCAGAGCTTCAGATCGACATTGTCGAAGACCGATTTCAGCGGGATCGTGCCGCTGGTCCGGTCGATCACGTCACCGATCAGCGCCAGCTTGCCGGTGGCGAGCAGCGTTTGATCATCGGTCGAGCGCGCCTCGACCGGCAGGCTCGCCGCCGCCATGCGCGCCTGGATCGCCGGCAGGACATCCTGCGGCACGTTCAGCGTCACCGCGATCGGCTGGATCTGCGTCAGCA
>JAXDMU010000187.1:0-5599 GCA_034665905.1 Aliidongia sp.
CGCTGCCGAACCGGATATCGCCTTCGTGCTCGATGGGGCCGGGGCCATCGCCTGGCAGGGCGACATCGTGGCACGCCTCGCTGCGGGCGAGACGGCGCTCGCGCCGCGGGTCGACCTGCTGACCGCCGATTTCCTCGACGGTGCCTTGCGCGATCTGGTGCGGCGGCGTCTCGAAGAGTTGGTGCGCGCGACGGTCGGCCGTGCCCTCAAGCCGTTGCTCGCGGCACTCGCCGTGCCGGTCGCCGCGGCCGGGCGCGGGCTGCTGTTTCGTCTGGGCGAGACGCTGGGCACGCTCGATGCCGGTCAGGGCTCAGCACTGGTGGCCGGGCTCGATCCCGCGGATCGGCGGCTTCTTACCCGTGCGGGAATTCGCTTCGGTACCGAAACGATCTATGTCGCGGGCGCGCTCAAACCCGTTTCCGTCGCGATGCGCGGCCTGCTCTGGTCGGTCCATGCTGGCGCGAGCCTGCCGCCGCCCCTGCCGCCGCCTGGCCGGATCTCGATGCCGGCCGCGGCGTTCGGTTCCGACACTTATGCCGAGGCGATCGGCTATCGCATCACCGGGCCTTACGGTATCCGGGTCGATCGGCTGGAGCAGTTAGCGGTGGCCTTGCGCCAACGCGCGCGGACCCGCGGGGGCTTTGTGCCCGAGCCGGCACTGGCCGCGTCGGTCGGCGTGCCGGCGGTGGATCTGCCGGCGATTTTGTCGGCGCTGGGCTATCGCGGAATCGTCGGCGATGGCGTGCAGCACTTTGTCCCGCTCCCGCGCCGTGCCCGCCGCAATAGCGGACCCAAGCCGCCCGCACCACCGATCGCGGCCGGCCATCCCTTCGCCCGGCTGAAGGAGCTGGAGTTCGATCGATGACCGGGCCGGCCACGATTCGGATCGACAAATGGCTGTGGCACGCGCGGCTGTGCAAGACCCGATCCCTGGCCGGACGACTCTGCGCCGCCGGCGCGGTCGAGCTGGCCGGCAGCATCGTCACAAAGCCGGCGCAGCCGGTGCGGATCGGCGACATTCTGACGATCAGCCATGGCGGATGGCGACGGCAGCTCGAAATTCTCGAACTGGCCGAACGGCGGGCGGCGGCGGCGGAAGCACGCGCGCTTTATCGCGAACCCGCCGCCCCAATTCGCCTGTCCGGCATCGATCCAGGCTGGACGGCGCTGCTGGTGCCGGACGACGGCTAACCGGCCCATGCTTCAGAAGGCGACGCGCGCGCTGAAGATCCAGGCATGTTCGAAGAGCGGCGTCATGGCCGGTTCACGGACCAAGGTCGGCGAGACGGCGAACTGGTAGCCGGCGCCGATGATGCCCTTGGCCCGTCCGCCCAGGGCAAAGCGGCCGAGAATCACGCCCGGCGTGAGGATGACCTGATTCTTGCCATCGCGCAGACCACCCGACCAATAGGTGTCGTTGACCTCCAGTTCCGGCCAGAAAAACTCGCCGATATGATATTGGAAGGTGACGTTGGTCGAGATCGCATCGCCGATCGTGTTTTCGTGGCTCTGCGGCAGGGCGACGCCGACCGTGGCCTGGACGTCGAAATCGCCGAACCCCTTGCCGGCCGCCAGCGTCGGGGTAATCAGCCAGGCATCGTTGGTGAAGGCGGCGACTCCCGTCGGTGCCTGAAAGCTGAGGAAGGCGGTGACGATGTAATCGCCGTTTTCGGCATTGGCGCTGAGCAAGCGCTGCTTGATCAACAGGAACGGATCGTCGCCGAAGCCGCTGGCGGCTTTGACGTTCGAGCGCTGCTCATAGGGCGGCACGTTCAGAATGATTTCGCTTGTCGTGGTCGGAATCAGTTCGAGGCCCTTGCCGCCGTCGAAATTGACGAGCGAGGCGCCGTTGCCCAGGTGCTGATAGAATTGATCATAGCGGACTTCTTCCTCAAGCCGCGGCGTGGTGGTGGCGAGTGGCGTGATCCAGTGCGGCTGGCTCGCCTGGGCCGCATCGACGCGCGCGAACCAGGTATCGAGATAATCGCCGGCCGCGCTTGGGGCAGAAACCGATGCAGCACCCATATCAGGGGACGCAACGGCGGGGCCGGCGTCGGCCAGCGCGGCCCCGGACGAATCGAGGACCAAAAGCGCCATGACGGCGGACCCGAACAGGCTTGAACGCATCGCTTTTCTCCGGCGGTCGTTGTTACGATATATCTCGTGGAATACAGCGCATTGCCGGGAAGGCGCAAGCGGAACCGTGCGGGTTTGGCGATACCGGTTCGCAACAGAATTTTGTATGATGGCAAGATGATAAGGCTGTTCCTGCGCATCGACTTCGAGCCCGAAGTGAGATTGGGGCCGGGCAAGATCCGGCTTCTTGAATTGATCGGCGAGACCGGCTCGATTTCCCAGGCGGCGCACCGGATGGACAATATGTCCTACCGCCGGGCCTGGCGGTTGGTCGACGGGCTGAACCGGATGTTCGCCGAGCCGCTGGTTGCCACCAAGTTGGGCGGCAGCGGCGGCGGCGGCGCCGCGATCACGCCGCTCGGTGCCGACCTGATCCGGCGTTATCGCGATCTCGAGCGCGAGACGACCCAACTGGTCGCGGATCGCCTGGCGCCGTTCGACGCGATCCGGCGCGGAACGGGCGAATAGCGCGGGTTATCGCCGCCGGAAGACCACGCTCAGATTATTGGCGGGCATCTCGATGATGTCGCTCAAATCGAACCCGGCCGCCGCGGCGATCTCGGCGACCGCTTCCAGGCGGCGAACGCCCCAGGCGGGATCGCGGTCGCGCAGGCTTCGATCGAACGCCATGTTCGATTCGGCGAAGGCGTGACCGTCGCGCCGGAACGGGCCATAGAGATAAAGCGGCGCGCCGCCGGGCAACAGCCGCGCGGCGCCGGAAACCAAGCCGCACGCGGCGGCCCAGGGTGCGATGTGAATCATATTGATCGCCAGCACCGCCGCCGCCGCATCGATCGGCCAGGGCGGTGTTGCGGCGTCGAGCGCGATCGGTGCTGCGACATTATCGAGGCCCGAAGCGTCACGCCATGCGGCAACGCTCGCTCGCGCCGACGCGTCGGGGTCGGAAGGCTGCCAGCGCAGGGCGGGGAGTGCCGTGGCGAAATGCACGACATGCTCGCCCGTGCCACTGGCGATTTCCAGCACGGTGCCGCTGTCGGGCAGGATGCGGGCCAGCACGGCCAGAATCGGCGCCCGGTTGCGCTCCGTGGCGGGGGCACGGCGGCGCGAATCGCCCGTCATTGTCATGGTATCGACTCCCAGGAAGGATTATGATGTCACGAAGACGGTTACCCGCCGCGCAGTTGCCCTATGCGGAATTTTCTGTTGCAGGAAGGGCGGAACCACTCTTTCAATGCGCAAGCCAGCCACGCAGCCGGAACACGGGAATTATCGCACATGACCTATGTCGTTACTGAAGCCTGCATCAAGTGTAAATACATGGATTGCGTGGAAGTGTGTCCGGTCGATTGTTTCTACGAGGGGGAGACGATGCTCGTCATCCATCCCGACGAATGCATTGATTGCGGCGTTTGCGAACCCGAATGCCCGGCCGAAGCGATCATCCCGGACAGCGATCCGCAAGCAGAGCGGTGGATCGGTCTCAATCGCGACTATGCCGCGAGCTGGCCGAACATCACCCGCAAAGGCGAAGCACCGGCCGATGCAGATGCGTTCAAAGACACTGACGGTAAATTCGAAAAGTTTTTCTCGGCAAATCCCGGAAAGCGATAATCTCCACCACGGCAAGGCGAATCCTCCCGAGCATTACCAGCCGGGAGGCGCTGACAGTGCCGAGATATGCCGCGCTCAATTGTCGCGCCGCAGAATTGCCGAACGTCATAGAAGCTATGACCTTCCTGAATATCGTGGCGCTGGCATTCGTCGCCGATTTCGTGCTATGTTCTTGATCGAACGGAGCGCTGTCGGCGGTTGCGCGCCGCTCATCTCAATCCGTGTCGTTGTATCATGCTCGGCGTGCCGCGTCGGCGCAGGCTTGTGCGCCGGGGAAATATTCGGGCCATGCGGCTCGGTCCCCGTCTATTTGAGAGAATCGGATGTCGGACAAGATTGGGTTCGCCGAAGGCGATTATGTCGTATATCCAAGCCATGGCGTCGGTAAGATCCTGGGCATCGAGTCTCAGGAAATTTCCGGCTACCAGCTCAGTGTGTTCGTGGTGCATTTCGACAAGGATCGGATGACGCTGCGCGTGCCGGTGACCAAGGCACAGGCTTCGGGTCTGCGCCGTCTCTCGACGCAAAAGGAAATGCAGCTGGCCCTTGCCAAGCTGAAGGGCCGTTCCAAGGCCAAGCGGACGATGTGGAGCCGCCGTGCCCAGGAATACGAAGCGAAAATCAATTCCGGCGACCCGGCCTCGATTGCCGAGGTCGTGCGCGATCTCTATCGCAATTCCGGCCAACCGGACCAATCCTACAGCGAGCGCCAAATTTATCAGGCAGCACTCGACCGGCTGGTACGGGAGTTTGCGGCGGTCGAGGCGATCGACGAGTTGACCGCGACCCAGCGCCTCGAGCAGATGCTCAGCGCTGCCTGAACGCCCGATGACGACCGGGCGCAAACCGATCGAAGCCCGCGTTTTGCGTCGTTCGACGTTCGCTTGGGCGACCGGGGGTCCCCGGTCGTGACGGCATCGCGCACCACTCCGGTGCAGCGTTTCGCCACTCTGGTCGGCAGGCGGCGGATCTGGGCGATTTCGGCGATCCATGCGGAGGTGCGGCGGCTCGAAGCCATTCATGATGCCATCGAAAAGCGGCTTCAGCCGCGCGACGGACTCGTCTATCTCGGCAATATGATCGGTTCGGGCACGGCGGTCTTCGATACCGTGGCCGAACTTCTGGCCTTCCGGCGCGCCTTCATCGCCCGTCCCGCCGCTTTCGCCGCCGATCTCGTCTATCTGCGCGGCAGCCAGGAAGAGATGTGGCAAAAGCTGCTGGAGCTGCAATTCGCCCCAAATCCCGTCGAAGTTCTGGCCTGGATGCTCGATCACGGCGTCGGCGCCACACTGTCGGCTTATCGCGCCGATCCGAACCAGGGCCTGTCCGCCGCGCGCGAAGGGCCGATGGCGCTCACCCGTTGGACCAATGCGCTGCGCCAGGCGGTCAACGCGGCCCCCGGTCATGGCAATCTCCTGACGGCACTGCGCCGCGCTGCCTTCACCGGCGGCAACGAATTGCTGTTCGTCCATGCCGGAATCGATCCGTCGCGCCCGTTGACGGCCCAGCATGACAGTTTCTGGTGGGGCGGCGGCGGCTTTCTCGATCTCACGGAGCCCTATGCCGGTTTCCGCAAGGTCGTGCGCGGTTTCGACCGCCATCATGGCGGGCTGCAAATCAGCGCGCACTCGATTTCGATGGACCGCGGGTGTGGCACCGGTGGGCCGCTGGTGGGTGCGTGCTTCGACCTCGACGGCAATGTGGTCGAAAGCTTCGAAGCTTAGGCTGGATCGCGGTATCCGGCTTTCGTCGATTCCGGGGCTGATCCTGCTTTTCGTCGCGGCGACTCCGGCACTGGCCGCGAGGCTGAGTGCCGAGACGGCGGCGCTCTTCGCCCTGCCTGAGTTGCGCCGTGGAACCGTGGCGCGCGTCACAGACGGGGCCACGCTGG
>JAXDMU010000188.1:0-9898 GCA_034665905.1 Aliidongia sp.
CTGCCGTCGGGCCTGGGGCTGCTGACCCGACCGATCCCGAGCGATAACGACGCGACACCGGAGGGGTTTGCCCGTGCGGTCGGCGCGCTGGTCACCGGCTTCACGCCGCTGGTGGAAAATCCGCATCCGGCGGCCGGTGATGCCTTTCTGGAAATCGATCTGGCACCGGAGCAGGTCTTCCGCCCCGGCGACAGCACGCTGCAACCCCCGGCCGCGGCGATCCTTGATCGGCTTGCGGTTCTGTTGCAGCATCGCGTCGCCGGCCAGCATTACCGGCTGACCATACGGGAAGGAACGCCCGGCGATCGCGATGCGGCCATGGCGGGCGAGCGGGTCGCCGCCTTCGCCGCCGCGCTCTTTGCCAAGGGTTGTCCGGCCGATGCGCTGGCGATCGGCATCGAGCCGGGGGCCGGTGCGATCCTGCGCTTCGAATTCGCGCTGGTCGGCGCCCCGGCCGAGGCCGATTGACATGATGCCGTTCGACGATCCGGAATCGGAAATTCCGCGCAGCGTGGCGCCCGGCTGGATGATTACCTTTGCCGATCTGTTGTCGCTGCTCCTGACCTTCTTCGTGTTGGTTTTTGCCACCACCACGGTCGAGCAAAAGGATTGGCAGCGCATGGTCGAGCCGATTTCCGCCTATCTGTCCGGTCGCACCCTGACCGCTCCCGCGGTCAAGCCGATGCCGCCGGTCCGGGCGCGGCTCGATCTGACCTATGTTTCGACCTTGCTCGACCGGCTGCTGGCGCAGGACGCCGGATTGGCCGGTGCCCATGTGGCGCGCCAGGAGCATGCGATGGTGCTGACGCTGCCGAGTGACGCGTCGGGCGGAACGATGCCGCCGCTGGGCGATCTCGCGCGCCTGCTTTCCGGTCTCGACAACCGGATCGACATCCGCGGCCATACCGGGATTGATTCGTCACCCCGCGCCGTCCCGATGGCCGACTGGCGCAGGGCACTCCAGCACGCCACCGAGCTTGCGACCGAACTGGCGCGGCTAGGTTACGATCGGCCGATCGATGCCAGCGGCATGGCCGATCTGCCGGATGGTCCGCTGGCGGCGCGGCTCGAAATCGAGATCGGCGACATTGCGGCGGAGGCGGCTCATGGCGCGCCTTAGACTGCTTCTGCTGGCAGTGGGGTTTCTCCTGCTGACCGGAACCGTTCGGGCCGAGGATGCCGTGCCGGTCGAGAGCCGTGCGGCGGTGCATGCCGGTTTCGCCCGGCTGGTTTTCGCGGCCTCGCCGGGCGGCAAGGCCGTAGCCTTTATGGCGGCGAGCGATGGGGAGACCCTGACCTTGCGCTTTCAGGCGCCGGTCGCTCCGGCGCTCGATCGGGTGCGGGGCGTGCTCGACACCTATCTCTCCGATATGGCGCTGGATGGCGAGGGCAAGGTACTGACGGCAAAACTGCGGCGCCCGGTCTCTCTGCATCAGGCGGCGGACGGCACCGCAACCTTCTATCTCGATCTGATCGACCGGCCGAAGCCGACCAGTATCGGCGAGTTGACGCAGCAGGTTCAGGCCCCGATCCGCACGGTAAAGCCGCCCGCAGTTCCGATCCATGCGAGCGCGCACGACAAGGGGCAGCGATTGGTCTTCGACTGGAAAAAGCCGGTCGAGGTGACGACCGATGAGGCCGAGGGGCGCGGGTCAATCCGGTTCAGTGCCGCCGGAAAATTCGATGTTGCGGCGCTGCCGGCCATTCTGAAACCGGTTCAGGTAAATCCGGACGGGACCGGCGTCGGCATGGCCTTGCCATCCGGCTGGCATCTGAAATCGAGCCGCGACGGAAATCGCATCATCGTCGATACCGTGCCACCGGAACCGCCGCCACCGGCCGCCGTTCTACCGCCACCGCAACCGGCACCTGCACCCGTTCCCGTCCCGGCGCCCGTGATGCCGCCGCCAGCGGTGGAACCGGTGGCCGCCGAAATCACGGGAACCCTTGGTCATGCGATGGATCGAACGGGCGCTAATCCGCTCCAGATCCGCTACAGCTTGGTCGATGACGGGGTCTCTCTGCGCTTCGAATGGCAGCAACCGACGGCCGCTGCCGTCTTTCGCCGTGGCAATGCCGTCTGGGTCGTGTTCGATCAGGCGCAGAAACTGGATTTCGGTGATTTCCAGGCGGAGAACTGGCCGGTGATCACCGGGATCGCGCAGCAGCCGAGCCGCAGCGGCACGGTCCTGCGTCTCAGCGTGTGGGCCGGCTTCAGCCCCGTCGTGCGGCGTGCCGGGAACAGCTGGATCATCGGGCTGAAAAGCCAGACCCAGCGGCCGGATGCGCCGGTCGAGGCGATGGTGCGCAGCGAAGGCTCGAATGTGTCGCTGATCTATCCGGCGCTCGAACCGGCCGGGCCGATCAGCATGACCGATCCCGATGCCGGCGATGTGATGGTCGCGGTGCCGTTGCCGCGCCTTGGCCAGGGTGTCGATCAGACCAGCGATTACCCGGATTTCCGGGCGCTGGCGACGGCCCAGGGGCTGGTGTTTCGGCCGGTCGCCGATCAGTTGGTGATCCGCTCCAAACCGGCGGAGGTGGAAATCGCGGCGCCGGGCGGTCTTTCGCTGTCGTCCGAGGCTGATCGTCAGGCCTTGCGCCGTGGCGTCCGCGAATCCGGTGGCCTGTTCAAGCTTGCCGATTGGCAAGGCCAGACCAATCTGGATTTTACCCAACGGCGACAAAGCTTTCTGGCCGCGATCACGGCCGCAGCGGAACCCGAACGGCCGAATGCCCGGCTCAATCTGGCGAAATTTTATTTCGTCAACGGCATGGCGGCGGAAACGCTGGGCGTACTCGGTGCGATCGAGCATGACACGCCGGCCTTGGGTGAAGAGCCGGTGGTACGCGCTCTGCGCGGTGCCGCCGAAGATCTGACGGGACGGCTGGATGCGGCCCATGCCGATCTCGGCGGTCGCGACCTGGACGATCGACCCGACGCCGAATTATGGCGCGCGATGCTGGCGGCCGATCAGGTCGATTGGCCCGCTGCCGCGGCCGCCTGGGCCAAGGGCAAGGTGGCGCTTCAGACCTATCCGCCGATGCTGCGCCGCCGGATCGAACTGAAGCTCGCCGAAGCTTTGTTCCGAGGTGGGCAGAAGGACGACGCCGACGCGTTGGCCGCCTCCGTACTGACCGATGACCCGACGCGGGGCGAACGCGATCTCGCCACCGTCCTGCAAGGCCGGCTCGCCGGCGAACGCGGCGAGGTTAAGAAGGCATTGGATCTGTGGACGCAAGTCGCCCAATCGCCCGAAGCCGATCTCGGCCGCGCCCAGGCGAGTTTCGCTTTGGCCGTCACCAAATACGGCCAGGGAACGCTGTCGCGGCCCGACACGATCGCGGCCCTTGATCGATTGCGCTTCGTATGGCGCGGCGATGATTTCGAGGCGCTGGTGCTGCGCAAGCTGGCCGACGTCTATATCGCGGATAATGACTACGCCGCGGGCTTCGATATTCTGCGCAAGCTGATCCAATCTTTCCCCGATACGCCGTTGGCCCATGACGCGGCCGACCAGATGCGGAAATATTTCGTCGATCTCTTCCTGGGGCCGGGGGCCGAATCCGTGCCGCCCCTGAAGGCGCTCGCCTTCTACGAGGATTTCAAGGAATTGACGCCGCCCGGCCCGGAAGGCGACGCCATCATCCGCAAGCTGGCCGACCGGCTGGTTTCGGTCGATCTGCTGGATCGCGCGGCGGCGTTGCTGGAAAATCAGGTGAAAACCCGGCTGACCGGTGCCGATCAGGGACGGGTCGCCAACCAATTGGCACTGGTCCGGCTGTTCGATCACAAGCCGGACGGGGCGATCGCCGCACTCGATCTGACCAGTGCCGGCGATTTGCCGCCCGATCTGCGACGGCAGCGCACCGAGTTGCGCGCGCGTGCCGAGTATGAACTTGCCAAGCCGGACAACGCGTTGAACACCCTCACCGGTGACGACAGTCCCGACGCCGACCGGCTGCGCGCGGATATTTACTGGCGCAGCCATAATTGGGGTGCCGTCGCGACCCTGCTGCAAAAAAACCTGAAATCGCCCGGCGCCGACAATATGGTCGATGCCGAAACTGCTGGCGCCACGATCAATATCGCGACCGCCATGGTGCTCGGCAACGACCGCGCCGGCCTCGACGAACTGCGCCAGACCTATGCGGCGGCGATGGACAAGACCCAGTTCAAGGATGATTTCCGCATCCTCGCCGGCAATGGGGCGACCGGCGGCAATATCCGCACACTGGCCGACAAGGTTGCCCAGATCGGCGATCTGCAAAGCTTCATGACGGCCTATCGGCAGAGATTGGCGCAGGAGAAGCTGAGCGCGATCAATTGAGTGTGCGCGCCAACCCGTTACAAAAAACTTCTCCCTGCGCGGCGAAGATCAGGACACTGCCGCCGCGGTCATGGTAATGAACCCTGGATCGGGGCCGGCCCGCAATTCCCTGTCTTCTGCGTCGGTGAGCACGGAATATAACACGATGCCTCCCTTTATTCGTCAAGTCACCCTCCGCAGCTATAAAAGCATCGCGGCCTGCAAGGTGGATTTGGGGTCCTTGATGTTTCTGGTCGGGAAGAATGGGGCTGGGAAAAGCAACTTCCTCGATGCTATCGGGTTTATCGCCGACGCCTTGCGGATCTCGCTGGATTACGCGCTTCGGGATCGCGGAACGATCAAGGAGGTGCGCCGCCGATCCGCCGGCCATCCGAACCATTTTGCCATCCGGGTAGATTTTGCACTCCCTGACGGGCACTACGGGCATTATTCGTTCCGCATCGGGGCGAAGCCGGACGAAGCATATGAGGTTCAAACCGAAGAATGTTTCATCCATATCGCGGGACTCAATTCCGGGGGAGCTATCGTCCCTACGGACTTCTTTCACGTCCAGTCCGGTCGAGTGGTGAGTTCAACGAGGTATCCCCTGCCGGCGGTGGCGGCGGATCGGTTGTTTCTTGTCGCGGCTTCGGGCATTCCAGAATTTCGCCCAGTCTATGACGCACTGTCACGCATCGAGATTTACAATTTGAATCCAAAAGAAATCGCGGCCATGCAGAAGTCGGATCCAGGCAATATTTTACGGCATGACGGTAGTAATATTGCCAGTGTATTCCGGCAATTCACCCCAAAAGTTCAACAATTAGTCAAGGATAATTTATCAAGAATTGTTCCAAGTATTTCTGGTATCGACGTTCAAACATTTGGTCAACTTGAAGCGATGATGTTCAAACAAAAAATAAAAGGACAATCAAATCCTTGGCAGTTCTTTGCGACGGCGATGTCCGATGGCACGCTGCGCGCTTTTGGCATTTTAGTTGCGGCGTTTCAGGCGGCGTCGGCGAAACCGGGCATCAACCCGCCGCTGTTGATCGGTTTGGAGGAGCCCGAAATGGCGCTGCATCCGGCGGCGGCTGGAACTCTTCTGTCCGTCTTGCGGCAAGGTGCCGAGCATTGTCAGATTCTGGTCACGAGCCACAGCCCCGACCTGCTCGACAACCCGGACATTCCGCCCGATGCCTTGCTGGCGGTCACGGAAGATGGCGGCTTGACGAAGATCGGCCCCATCGACGCTGCGAATCGTAAAACACTGCTTGATGGACTTTGCACCGCAGGCGAACTTCTTCGGCAGGATCAGTTGAGCCCCGCTTCCGAGTCGCTCAGCGATGTCGCCTCCGAGCGGCAACTCAAGCTCTTCGACGTTTGAGGCCGTTACGACATGGTATTTATTGCGCCCATCGTCGAAGGTCATGGCGAGCAGGAGGCGGTGCCGATCCTGCTGCGCCGCATTGCCCTGCACGCGAATGCTCGTCAAATCCCGCGGATCAATGCGCCGATCCGGGTAAAATCCGGCTCCTTCCTGAACAATGAGCTCTATTTCACTAGCTACGTTGGTATGGCGGCAAATAAAGCTGCTCAAGAAAACGGAACCGTCCTGATCCTGCTCGACTGTGACGACGATTGCCCGGCATTGCTCGGGCCGTCGCTTCTGGCCCGCGCCAAAGCGGTTCGGGGCGATGTCGGGTATATCGTGGCTCTGGCCTATCGAGAATTCGAGACTTGGTTTATCGCCGCCATCGAGTCTTTGAATGCGGGGAGTGAACCGCCTCGCGAAATCGAGGGCATACGCAACGCGAAGGGCTGGCTTGGTGAGAAAATGGGGATTTCGTATGACCCCATTACTCATCAGCACCAATTCACTCGGACATTTGATCTCGATTTAGCGCAGCAGAGTGATTCTTTCAAACGGCTCTACCTCAAAATTTGTGGAATGATGGAGGGATGAGTTCTTCAGGTCGCCCCAAAACCCTGCTCTTCGTCGTGACCGAAGATTGGTATTTCTGGTCGCATCGCCTGGCGTTGGCGCGGGCGGCGCGGGAAGCCGGCTGGCGGGTTATCGTGGCGACGCGAGTTCAGGCACATGGTGCGCGGATCGAGGCCGAGGGGTTTCGGTTGGTTGCGTTGCCGTGGCGGCGCGGCGGCGGAACGGCGATCGAGGAATTGCGGACGATCTGGCAGCTTTACCGACTGATGCGGCGTGAGCGTCCCGATCTGGTTCATCTCATCGCGCTCAAATGCATCGTCTATGGCGGCATTCCGGCTCGGCTTGCCGGGATTGCCACGCGAGTTTCAACGGTGGCCGGGCTCGGATTTGTCTTCACGTCGAAAAGCCGCAAGGCGCGGCTGCTGCGTCCGATCCTGCGGCAGGCATTGCGCCTCGCCATTGCCGGGCCGGGCAGTCTTGTCACGGTGCAGAATCCCGACGACGGCCGACTACTGGCCGATGGCATCGTCGATCCCGCCCGGATGAATTTGATTCGCGGTTCGGGCGTCGATACCGATCGGTTTTCCCCGGCCCCCGAGCCGGACGGTGTGCCGGTCGTCGCCATGGCCTGCCGCCTGGTGCGCGACAAGGGCGTTGCGGTCGTGGTCGAAGCAGCACGACGCCTGAAAGCGGCCGGCATCGCCGTGCAAATACGATTGGCCGGCGCGATCGATCCGGAAAATCGCGACGCGCATACGCTGGCGGAGCTTCAGGGCTGGGTTGCCGAGGGGCTGGTCGAATGGCACGGTCCGGTCGAGGATGTGCCGGCACTGTGGCGGAGCAGCCATATCGCGGTCTATCCCTCGGTTTATGGCGAGGGGATTCCAAAGACGCTGCTCGAAGCCGCTTCGTGCGGCAAGCCGATCGTCACGACCGATATGCCCGGCTGTCGAGAGACGGTGGAGCATGGAATCACCGGGTATCTGGTGCCGCCTGGGGATGCCGTCGCCGTTGCCGAGTGTCTTGGCCGTCTGATCGAGGATGCGGCACTGCGCCGCCGCATGGGCGAAGCATCGCGCGCCAAGGCGCTTGCCGAATTCGGCGATACGCGGATCGTTGCGGAAACGCTGGCGGTCTATCGGGCGGTGACGGGCGGCTGAGCGCCTTAATTTTCCTTCGGCGGCTCGACGATGGCCGGGGTCGCCGACGGGGGGGCCAGATGAGTGCGGGGCGGCAATTTCTGATCTGCCAAGCACTGGTCGGTCTGACCGTCGCGTTTTTGCAGCGACACCAGATCATGATCGGGGAATGCCTTGGTGGCGTCGGCGACGCACTTGTCCACGGCCCGCCACCGCGCGAAATTGCGGCCTTGCAGGGTGTTGGTCTGGGCGCTTGCCTCGGTCGCGATGCCGAGAGCGCACAGGATGCCGAGACCGGCCAGAATGAGGCGCGACATGGATTGTCTCCCAATTGCGGCTCGGCAAATTAGCAGAAGGAACGTGCCAGGTAAGCCGGTCATTCCGCCGCGACGGTCTGGGCTGCGTGCGGCTTCTCGGCGCGGGTACGGCGCGGCAGTGAAATGATCACGGTGGTTTGCTCGCCCGGAACGCTTTCGAACTCGATCCTGCCCTGATGCTGCTGGTGGACGATCTCCTGCCCGACGGTCAATCCCAGCCCCACGCCCATGCCGGACGGCCTCGTCGTGAAGAAGGGTGCAAATACCTTCTCACACACTTCCGGGGTCATACCGATGCCGTTGTCCGTGATACGAACTTCGACGGAGTCATCGTCGCCGCGGGTCATGACGCTAACCGTCGGCTCCGCCTGCGCCGCTCGATCAGGATCACGCTGCAATATCGCATAGAAGGCATTGTCGAAGATATTGAGCAGCATCCGGATGATGTCGTGGTAACTGATCTCGACCGATCCGAGGTTAGGTTGAAAATTTCGTTCGATCGTGACGTAAAAATTCGGATCTTTACCCCTCATGGTGCGACGGGCGAGCGTAAGTGCTTCCTCGATGACGGCGTTGAACTCGATCGTTTGCCGCTCGCCATCGGTAGAGCGCCGGGAATGCAGTATTATGCTGCGCACGATACTGTCGGCATATTTGCCATGATAGCGAATTTTTGTGAGATTTTTCTTGAGAAAGCCGAAGGCTTCGTCCTGCGCCGCAACGTCACCGGCTTCGAGCGCCAATCTCAACTCGTCGCAAATGGTCAGCGCCAGATCGGCAAAATTATCGATGAAGTTGAGGGGGTTTTTGATTTCATGAGAGATTCCGGCGGTCAATTGACCGAGCGATGCCAGTTTCTCCGTCTGAATCAGCGTGGCTTGGGTTGCCTTCAACTCGACCAGGGCGCGCGTGGTCTCGGCCTCGCGTTCGGAAATTGTGCGGACGAAGAAATCGAGCGCCTGCGCCATTTCGGCGATCTCGTCATGGCCAGCCGTGTCGATCGGCGTTTTCATTCCCGCTTGACGTCCTTGCATGCTGGCTTGCAGCCGGCGCAAGCGATTGATCACGCTGCGCAAAATATAGATCAGAATGACGCTGGCCGCGACGAAGCCGATAATGACGATGAGAATCAAGCTTTGGGCGGTGCGGCGCGTGCCCTCACTGGTCGCGGCACCGAGGTCCAGCGCCGCCTGGGTGATCCGCTCTTGCGGGCCGGACACGGCCGCGCCCAGCTGATCGGCCAGCCGTCGATTGCGTTCTAGCGCCAATTGTTCGACCCGGGCCGTCTCAAGCTGTTGCGCGCGGGTATCGAGCAGCCGACCCTCGTTGAGACCAAGTGCGGTAAGCTCGGCAACGATGTCCGTCGCGGCGGTTCGGTCGGGCTCGGGCAGGCGGCTGCCGGTTCGCCCGACCCGATCGATCGCGTCGAGCAACTGGATGCGAAGTGAATCCAAAGCACCGCGATTTTGTCCGTCGAACGCGGTCAGCAGCAGGGCCAGGATCTCGTTGTTCTGGCCGAACCAGTTCTGCGCGGTGACTTCGCGCTCGAACAACTCTTTGGCCGCAGAACCACCAGAGGCGGAGATCGCCGCCGCGTTGCGGATCTCGGCCGCGCTGGCGCCGGAACGCCCGCTTTCGAGGGCCTGCACCCGCTCGCGCAGTTGGCGCAGTTCCTGGGCGAGATTCTGGATTTGCCGGTCCTGGTCGATCTTGCGTTCGACCGCGGTGTCGAGTTCGTTCAGGTTTTCGACCAGTTCGCTCTGCACCTGGGTGATCACCGCCGATTCATGCGCGCCGAGACCGAAGCGCTTGAGTGCGGCCAGTTGTTCGTCGATCGACACCTTCTGCGCGCTGATCCGCAGCATCAGGCCGCGCCGCTCATACTGGCTTTCGGCCACGATCAGGGCGGGCGCGGTCGCCACCAGCTTTTGCGTCTGCTGCACCAGGGTGGCACTTGATGCCAGGGCCGGCAGATCCTGCTGCGCCATCTCGTCGAGCGCGTGCTGATAGGCATCGAGCGCCAAAAGCGCCAGAAGGCCGGCCCCGGCCATCAGCAGGACCAGACTGGCGAGGCCGGCAAGCAGCCGGAACGCAATGCCGAAACTGAACCTCTTCATCGCCAATCCGTGAATCAGAAACGAACATCAGCCGCGTCGGGGGCGATGCCAGCAATGCAAGGTATAACCG
>JAXDMU010000189.1:0-4658 GCA_034665905.1 Aliidongia sp.
CATTTGCGCGCGGCTCTCAAATCTTCGGCGGCAGCCTTTGATGTCGTTACCTTCCGCGTCACGTGATGGCCGAAATTTACCGAGGATGGGTCGGATTCAACGAACCGGCCAAGGGAATCGCCAGATCCGGATCGTCATCGAGACCATCAAGCCACGCATCAAGGTCGGCATCCGCGATATAGCGCCCCTCGCGAATGTCCTGCTGTCCTTCTTCCAGAAGGCGGGCTTTCGCTTCGTGATCGCGCGGCTTCAATCTGCTGATTGCCATCATGCACTCCTGAGTGTTCTCAATATCGCATCCTTCCCGGTCGGTTTCCAGCGTGTCGCACGAGTGACGGATAATCACCCTAACATCATCGCCAGCACCGCATTGAGCCGCTGCCGGCCGGCAGCGGTGGCGGTGAGTCGCTCGGTGTCGAGCGTGACGAAGCCGCCTTCGAGCAGCCGCTCAAGACCAGAGCGGTCGAGCAGCGCCTCCGGCTCAATGCCGAGTTCCGCCCGGAATCGCTCACGCGGGATGCCTTCGGCCAGACGCAGCCCCATCATCACCATTTCCTCGCCGCGCTGGGCCGCGGTCAGTGGCGTTGTTTCTTCGGTGCCGTTGCCGAATTCCTCGACCGCGGTGAGCCAGGTTTCCGGCGCCTTGCGCTGCCGGGTCGCGTGCTTCACCCCGTCCAATGTCAGCCTGCCATGGGCGCCTGGGCCGACGCCCAGATAATCGTCATAGCGCCAATAGGTCAGATTATGGCGGCTCGCCTGGCCCGGCCTGGCGTGGTTGGAGATTTCATAGCCGGGCAGACCGGCGGCTTCGAGCCGCTCCTGGGTCAACTCGTAGAGCGCGCCGGCCAGATCGTCGGCCGGCAGGGCGAAATCGCCGCGGGCGTGTGCGGTGTGAAACGCGGTACCGGCCTCGATGGTCAATTGATAGACCGACAGATGGTCACCGGCCAGATCCAGCGCCGCATCCAGTTCCCGCGCCCAGCTATCGAGGCTTTGTCCCGGTCGCGCATAGATCAGATCGAAACTGTAACGATCGAAATGCCGCGCTGCCAGATCGATCGCGACCCGCGCTTCGGTGGCGGAATGGGCGCGGCCGAGGAATTTGAGCGCGGCATCGTCGAGCGCCTGAATGCCGAGCGAGACCCGGTTGATGCCGGCCGCGCGAAAGCCTTGAAACCGCCCGGCCTCGACCGAAGTCGGATTGGCTTCGAGCGTGATCTCGGCCGCGGGATCAAGGCGCCAATTGCGCGCGATCCGGTCGATCACCGCCCCGGCCGTCTCCGGTGCCATGAGCGACGGCGTGCCGCCGCCGAAGAAGATCGAGGTGACGGTGCGGCCAGCGGTTTTCGTCGCGTAATGATCGAGTTCGGTCAGCAATGCCGCCCGCCACCGGTCCTGATCGATCCGGTCGCGGACATGGCTGTTGAAGTCGCAATAGGGGCATTTCTTCAGGCAGAACGGCCAATGGACATAGAGACCGAAGCCCGCTTCACTCATGGCGTGAAGCAAGCGGCGACAAGCTGGTGGAAGGCGCGGGCGCGGTGGCTCATTTCATGCTTTGCCGTTGGGTCCATCTCGCCGAAGGTGATGTCCCAGCCATCGGCGACGAAGATCGGATCATAGCCGAAACCGCGCGCGCCGCGCGGCGGAAACACCAGATTTCCGGCGATCTTGCCTTCGAAGCTCTCGCAATGCCCATCCGGCCAGGCGAGCGTCAGCGCGCAGATGAAGGCGGCGCGGTGATTCTGGGTGTTGCGCGCCGCCAGTTCCTGTCGCACCCGCGCCATCGCTAGGGTGAAATCCTTGCCCGGCCCGGCCCAGCGTGCCGAATAGATCCCCGGCGCGCCATCCAGCGCCTCGACCGCGAGACCCGAATCATCGGCCAGCGCCGGCAGGCCGGCGGCTCTCGCCGCCGCCAGCGCCTTCAATTCGGCATTGGCGATAAAGGTGAGGCCGGTTTCTTCCGGTTCGGGCAGGCCGCGTTCGCCGGCCGAGCTGACGCACGCACCAAGCGGCGCCAGCAACGCCATGATCTCGCGCAGCTTGCCCGGATTGTGGGTGGCGACGACGAGGTCGCCGCCGACAAAGCGCCGCGGCACGCCGCTCAGAGCCCGGTCACGGCCACGCGTTGTAGCCGGGTCAGTTCACCAATTCCCTTGCGCGCGAGCTTCAGCAATTCGGCAAATTGCTCCTCGGCGAACGGGGCCGCTTCGGCGGTCGCCTGGATCTCGACCAACTTGCCCGTCCCGGTCAAAACGAAATTGGCGTCGGCATCGGCCTCGGAATCCTCGGCATAATCGAGATCGAGCACACCGGTGCCCTTGTGAATGCCGCAGGAAATCGCGGCGACCGAGTCGATCAGTGGCAGCGTCGGGATCTGGCGCGCCTCGACCATCTTCCGGAAGGCCAGATGCAGTGCCACATAGCTGCCGGTGATCGCGGCGGTGCGGGTGCCGCCATCGGCTTGCAATACGTCGCAATCGATCTTGACCTGACGCTCGCCCAGCAGTTTGAGGTCGGTGACGGCGCGCAATGCCCGGCCGATCAAACGCTGAATCTCCTGGGTGCGGCCGGATTGCTTGCCGCGTGCCGCCTCGCGATCGGTCCGCGTATGGGTCGAGCGCGGCAACATGCCATATTCCGCCGTGACCCAGCCGGCGCCGGTATTGCGCAGAAACGGCGGCACCTTATCCTCGACGCTGGCGGTGCACAGCACATGGGTGTCGCCGCATTTTACCAGGCACGAGCCTTCGGCGTATTTGGCGAAGCCGGGTGTCAGCGTGACCGCGCGAAGCTGGTCGATGGCGCGGCCGGAAGGACGGGGCATGATGCGGTTCTGCTTTTCTTTGGACGGGAAGGCCGGCACGCTACCCCGCCGTGATCGGGGCGTCTATGGTCTCGCGGGGAATCGGGGATGCGCTTTTAGACGGATGTCGGTATTTTGTTACCGTTCGCCTCGTCCTACCCAAGTACGCTCGGATTGGAGAACGCGCTTTGACTCCTGGACGTAAGACCATGATCGCCGCCCTTGCCGCCTTGCTCGTGCTGGGCGCCGGGGCGATTTTCTATAAAATGGTCCTTCCGGGCCTGGGGAGCGCGCGGCCCGAACCGCCGGCCGTCGAAATTTCCGTCGCGACCTGGCTGTTGCGCCATTCCGTGCCCGATGCGGCGCGCGCGCAGCACAATCCGCTGGGCGGCGATCGTACCGACATCGTGGCCGGGCATGCGCTGTTCCAGAAGAATTGCGAGGTCTGCCACGGCTTCGATGGCGCAGGCCGAACGCAGATCGGTGCCGCGGAATATCCGCGCGCGCCGGCCCTCCGCCCGTTGGTCGCCGCCCTGTCCGATGGCGAGACGTTCTATTACATCCGCAATGGTATCCGTAACACCGGGATGCCGTCATGGAACCTACCCGATCGGGAAGTCTGGCAATTGGTGCTGGCGCTGCGCGATCTGCCGACAACCACGGCACCGGCTGCGACCCTCGCCGCCGCTCCGGCTGACGGCGACCATTATGTCGGCTCGGCCGCCTGTAAATCCTGCCACACCGAAATATTCGATCGCTGGCAAAAGACGCCGATGGCCAATGTCGTGCGCGATCCGCACACCCATCCCGGGGCGATCATCCCGGATTTATCCAAGCCCGATCCGCTGGTCAATTTTTCCCAGGACGACATCGCCTTTGTCTATGGCAGCCTGTGGAAGCAGCGTTATTTCAAAAAGGTCGGCGATGATTATTTTCCGCTGTCGGCGCAATGGGATGTGACGCACAAGCTGTGGCGGCCCTATTTCGTCAAGAACGGCACCGATTGGTGGGCGACCCTGTTCCCACCCGATAATTTCCAGCGCCCGACCAGCCAGCTCTGCGATGGCTGCCACTCGGTCAATTACGATGTCGCGACCAAGACCGTGACCGAATGGAATGTCGGCTGCGAAAGCTGTCACGGGGCCGGCGGTTCGCATGTGCAAAACCCGATCGCGGCGACGGTGATCAACCCGGCGCGGCTCGATTCCGTGCGCGCCAACGACACCTGCATCCAATGCCATTCGCAAGGCCAGCCGCCGGCCAATCCGATCAACGGCAAATATTACGACTGGCCAGTGGGATTCCATATGGGCGAAGATCTCAGCGATTTCTGGCATCTGGAAAAGCACCAGTTGGGCGAAACCTCCTTTACCCATTTCGCCGACGGCACCGCCCACAAGAACCGCATGCAGGGCAATGATTTCACGCAGAGCCTGATGTATGATCGCGGCGTCACCTGCTTTAGCTGCCATGATGTCCATGGCACGCAAAACGCCGCCGAACTGCGCGCACCACCCGGCGAAATCTGCCTGACCTGCCACGCCGCCAACACCCAGACCGGCCCGCACACGGCCACGATCGAGGCGCACACGCACCACAAGGCCGACAGCACCGGCAGCCAATGCGTCGCCTGTCACATGCCCGCGATCGAACAGACGATCGCCGATGTGAACGTTCACGCCCACACCTTCCGGTTTATTCCCCCCGCGGAGACGGATGACTACAAGATCCCGAATTCCTGCAATGGCTGTCACACCGACAAATCGACCGAATGGGCGAGGAATGCTTTGAAATCGTGGAAGGATGTGTCGCCGTGGCGGATGGGCGAGTAGGGGATAAGGCTACGGCGTTC
>JAXDMU010000190.1:0-5699 GCA_034665905.1 Aliidongia sp.
GCCTTCGACCGCGCCCGATAGCCATTTCTCGACGCCGTCGCGCGACAGCTCATCCAGGCGGGCGGCGGCGATCCGGGACGCGTCGCGCGCCCGTACGGTGTCGCTGAACACACCCGGCGCAAACAGGCCGGCCAGCGCCGCTTGTTCGACGACATCGACCGAGCCGATCTTGCGCGCCAGCGGTTGGCACCAGGCGCGGCAGTTGCGTGATCTTTCGACCAGTTCGCGCAGATCATTGCCGGCGCGTTGCGAGCCGTCATGCTGGATCAGCACGGCGTTCTGAAGGCCCGAGCCGATCGAATAATCTTCGAGCGCCGGATCGTCCTTGAGATAGACCGCCTGATTCTGGCCCTTTTTGGCACGATAGAGCGGCGGCTGGGCGATATAGAGATAGCCCGCATCGATCAGTGCCCGCATCTGGCGAAAGAAGAAGGTCAAGAGCAGCGTGCGGATATGGCTGCCATCGACATCGGCGTCGGTCATGATGATGATCTTGTGATAGCGCGTCTTGGCGACGTCGAAATCCTCCGACCCGATGCCGGTGCCGAGCGCCTGGATCAGCGTGCCGATCTCGGCCGAGGCCAGCATCTTGTCGAAGCGCGCGCGCTCGACATTGAGGATCTTGCCGCGCAACGGCAGGATCGCCTGGAACCGCCGGTCGCGACCCTGTTTGGCCGAGCCGCCGGCCGAATCGCCCTCGACCAGGAAAATCTCGGATTTCGCCGGATCGCGCTCCTGGCAATCGGCCAGCTTGCCCGGCAGATTGGCGATGTCGAGCGCGCCCTTGCGCCGCGTGAGTTCCCGCGCTTTGCGCGCGGCCTCGCGCGCGGCGGCGGCCTCGACCGCCTTGGCCATGATCTTCTTGGCATCGGCCGGATGCTCTTCGAACCATTGGGCCAGTCGTTCATAGACGACATTCTCGACCACCGGACGCACCTCGGACGAGACCAGCTTGTCCTTGGTTTGCGACGAGAATTTCGGGTCCGGCACCTTGACCGACAGCACGCAAGTCAAACCCTCGCGCGCATCGTCGCCGGTGAGTGCGATCTTTTCCTTTTTGCCGATGCCGCTTTCGGTCATGTACTGATTGACCGCGCGGGTCAACGCCCCGCGAAACCCGGCCAGATGCGTGCCGCCATCCTTTTGCGGGATGTTGTTGGTGAAGCACAGCATCGTCTCGTGATAGCTGTCGGTCCATTGCATCGCGACCTCGACGGTCATGCCGTCGCGCTCGCCCGACATGCCGATCGCCGGGCTGTGCACTGCCTGCTTCGAGCGGTCGAGATAGGTCACGAAGGCTTCCAGGCCACCCTCGTAATGCATCGTCACCTGGCGGGGCTCGCCGCTGCGGGCATCGGTCAGGGTCAGGGTCACGCCGGAATTCAGGAACGCCAGTTCGCGCAGGCGATGCTCCAGCGTCGCGAAATCGAATTCGGTCTTGGTGAAGGTCTCGGTCGAGGGCAGGAAGGTGATCTCGGTGCCGGTGCGAAACCCGACACGCTTGCCGCCGTCAGGCAGGGTCGGCGCCGGCCCGCTTACCACCAGCGGCGACTCGGCATTGCCGTGGATGAAGCGCATCCGATATTCCTTGCCGGCACGCCAGATTTTCATATCGAGCACCGAACTCAGCGCATTCACCACCGACACGCCGACGCCGTGCAGCCCGCCCGAGACCTTGTAGGAATTCTGGTCGAATTTGCCGCCGGCATGTAGTTGGGTCATGATGACTTCGGCCGCCGAGACGCCCTCGCCCTCATGCAGATCGACCGGAATGCCGCGGCCATTGTCGGTCACGGTGACCGAGCCATCGGCATTGAGCATCACCGTGACGGTGTCGCAATAACCCGCCAGCGATTCGTCGATGGCGTTGTCCACCACCTCATAGACCATGTGATGCAGGCCCGAGCCGTCATCGGTGTCGCCGATATACATGCCCGGGCGCTTGCGCACCGCGTCCAGGCCCTTCAACACCTTGATCGAACTGGCGCCGTAATCCTCGGCGGCTTGGTCGAGGGCAGAAGCCGGGTCTTGATTCGTCATCATGCGGTCTCTCGTCGGATCTTTCGGCGCAACCGACTGCCCGGCCCGGAATGCCGGGTCGGGCGGTCGCCGCGCAAGGGTTCAGGCAGCGGAATCGGGGTTATGGGGAGCGGCGATCACGGCGCGCGACGCCCCATCGGGATAGACTCGATCATACCATCGGCGACCGTGAAAAACTGCGCCGCCGCACGAAATTCGGTAAACAAAACTTCATCCGTGCCAGTGAGCCACGCTTGGCTCCCCAGGCGTACGATCTGCTCGAACAAAGCATGGCGCCGGGTCGCGTCGAGATGGGCCGCCACCTCGTCCAACAGGAGGATCGGCGCCACGCCACGCAACCCGGTCTGAAGCCGGGCATGGGCCAGTACGATCGCAATCAGCAGCGCCTTTTGCTCGCCGGTCGAACATTGTTCGGCGGTGATCGCCTTACCGGCGTGAGCAACCGCCAGATCGGCGCGATGCGGCCCGACGACGGCACCGCCGCTCTCGGCATCGATGCGGCGCGATTGGTTCAGCTCTATCCGCAGCCGCTCTTCGGCGGCGAGCGCCGGCATCGCGGCCAGCCAGCCCTCGGCCGCCCCGGCCAGCGTCAGATGCGGCACGGGAAACGCCGAGGAATCGGCCTCGGCCGCGGCCCGGTCGAGTCGCTGTACGATATCGCGGCGCGACGCAGCCACGGCGACGCCCTCGCGCGCCATGATCTCTTCGAGCACGCCGAGCCAGGCCGGATCGGCGGCGCCCTGGCGCAGCAGCTTCGCGCGCTCGCGCAGGGCCTGTTCATAGGCGGCGAGCCGCGTCGCATGGGCCGGGTCGTAGCCGAAGACCAGCCGATCGAGAAACCGGCGGCGCGGAGCCGCCCCTTCCTGAAACAGCCGATCCATTTGCGGCGTCAACCAAACCAGATTGAGATGCTGGGCCAGGGCCGCCTGGCCCTTGACGCTTTGCCCGTCAATGCGCACGAGCCGGCGATCGCTCTCGGCATTGCCGTCGCGGCCGGTGCCGATCGCGACGTCGCCGCCCGGTGTTGCCAGCCGGGCGGCGACGGCCCAGGCGCCGCCCGGTTCCGTGCCCGGCTCCGGCCGCCGGTCGATCTCGCCGAGGCGGGCGCGCCGCAGACCGCGGCCGGGTGCCAGAAAGGAGAGGGCTTCGAGCAGATTGGTCTTGCCGGCACCGTTCGGGCCGGTCAGCACCAGCGGACGCCCATCGGTCTCAATCCGCGCCTGACGGTAGCTGCGGAAATCCGTCAGGTCGAGCCGCAGGACAGCGACACGCGCCGCCGACGCGGTCGCCCCATCCGCTGCCATACTGTGTGCCGTCCTCACACGCGCATGGGCATCAGCACATAGAGCGCCGAATGGTCGCCCGAATCGCGGACAATGGTCGGCGAGCCCGAATCGGCCAGCACGAATTGCAGGCCATCGCCCTCGATTTGCTGCGTTATGTCGAGCAGATAACGGGAATTGAAGCCGATTTCGAGCGGGGTCGCGGCATAACCGACCTCGATCTCCTCGGTCGCGGTGCCGTTCTCCGGGCTGGTTGCCGACAGGGTCAGCGTGCCGTGTTCGACCGCCAGTTTGACCGCACGGCTCTTCTCGGTCGAGATGGTCGAGACGCGATCGACCGCTTCGGCGAACAGCTTGCAATCGACTTCCAGGATCTTGTCGTTGCCGGCCGGAATGACCCGGTCATATTCCGGGAAAGTGCCGTCGATCAGCTTGGAGGTCAGCACGCCTTCGCCCAGATCGAAGCGGATCTTGGTGTCGGACAGCTCGATCCGCACGGCCTGGCCGACTTCTTCCAGCAGCTTGCGCAGTTCCTGCACGGTCTTGCGCGGCACGATGATGCCGGGCATGCCGTCGGCCCCCTCGGGCAGCGGCACTTCGACGCGTGCGAGGCGATGGCCGTCGGTCGCCACCGCGCGCAGCACCTGGACATCGCCGCTGCGCGTGGCATGCAGATAGATGCCGTTCAGGTAATAGCGCGTCTCTTCGGTCGAGATGGCAAAGCGCGTGCGGTCGATCAGGCTCTTCAGATCATCGGCCGACAGCAGGAATTCATGCGACAGCGGGGCGCCGCCCATGATCGGGTAATCTTCCGCCGGCAGGCAGGCCAGCGTGAAGGTCGAGCGGCCGGAGCGCAGCACCATGGTGCCGCGATCGCCGCCGACGTCGAGTTCGACCTGTGCTCCGTCGCGCAATTTGCGCACAATGTCATAGAGCGTGTGGGCGGGGGCGGTAATCTGGCCCTCGCCGGTGATCTGTGCCGGCACGACCTCGACCACTTCGAGATCCATGTCCGTGGCGCTCAGGCTGAGGCGGCCATTTTCCGCCTTCATCAGGACGTTGGACAGAATCGGAATGGTATTTCGGCGCTCGACGACGCTCTGGACATGGCCGAGTGCGCGCATGAGAGCCGCGCGTTCGATGGTGATCTTCATGATTTCCGGAATCGCACCAAGAAGCGCCACTTTGGCGGGGGAAAACACGTCGCACCGTTGCCGGCCGACCCGCCGGGTGCGGCACGATCCGGCCGAGCCCTACGGACGACTGCTATACCACAGCTTCGGGACGGAACGCACGGGTTTGCGCAATGTCGATCCGGATGGAAAGGCTCCGCACCGGCGAACCCAGACTTCAACATTCCAGCATGCGCTTCAGCAGTTCGACATCCTCGGCCAGCGCCCGGTCGGCGGCCATCAGCTCTTCGATCTTGCGCACGGCATGCATCACCGTGGTGTGATCGCGCCCGCCGAATTTGCGGCCGATCTCCGGCAGCGAGCGTGGGGTCAGTTGCTTGCACAGATACATTGCGACCTGACGGGGCCGGGCCACAGCGCGCGCGCGCCGGGCCGAATGCATGTCAGCGAGCCGGATGTTGAAATGCTCGGCCACGCGCTTTTGCACCTCGTCGATGGTGACGCGCCGGTCGTTGGCGCGCAGCAGATCGTGCAGCACGTCCTGGGCACTCTCCAGCGTGATCGAGCGACCGACCAGCTGGGCGTGGGCGGTGATGCGGGTCAGCGCCCCTTCCAGCTCACGCACGTTGGAGGTGATCTTGTGCGCCAGGAACTCCAGTACCTTGGGCGGAATCTCAGTCTGGCGCTGCTCCGCCTTGGCCTGGAGAATACCCAGGCGCAGTTCGTAGGTGGTGGGATGGATGTCGGCGACCAGCCCCCAGCCGAGGCGGGAGCGCATCCGCTCCTCCATCCCTTCGAGGTCGGACGGCGATTTATCGGCCGAGATCACGATTTGCCGGTTCTGATCGACCAGAGCGTTGAAGGTGTGAAAGAACTCTTCCTGGGTCGAGTCCTTGCCGCTGATGAATTGCACATCGTCGATCATCAGCACATCGACCGACCGGAACTGCTCCTTGAACGCCATCGTGTCTTTGAAGCGCAGCGCCTTGATGAACTGGTACATGAATTTTTCGGCGGAGAGATAAATGATCCGCCGGCTGGGGTCGTGCCGCCGGATGTGCCAGGCGATGGCGTGCATCAGATGGGTCTTGCCGAGTCCGACGCCGCCATAGAGAAATAGCGGGTTGAACGGGGCCGCACGATTGCCGCTGACCGCCGATTCGGCGACTCGGCGCGCGGCGGCATGAGCCAACTCGTTCGGCTTGCCGACGACGAAATTCTCGAAGGTGAAACGCGGATCAAG
>JAXDMU010000191.1:0-12007 GCA_034665905.1 Aliidongia sp.
CCCGGTTACCTTCGCCGAGCGCGGCTTCGTCATGACGCCGATGACCGCCGGCATCCGCCTCGCCGGCACGGTCGAACTCGGTGCCGGTGCCAAGCCAGATTGGCGACGCGCCGAGCAGTTGGCGCGCCACGCCCGTCAGTTGTTCGGACGCCCGGACCTCAGCGAGGCATCGCGCTGGCATGGCGACCGCCCGACATTGCCCGACTACCTGCCAATGGTCGGCCCGGCCCCGCGGGTCGCAAACGCGGTGTTGGCGCTGGGACATCAGCATCTGGGTCTGACGCTGGCCGCGGTGACGGGCGCGCTGGTGGCAGCCCTCATTGCCGGACGGACTCCGGCCGTACCGCTCGAGGCGTTCCGCGCCGATCGCTTCGGCATGGTCAAAAAGCATTGAGTACCGGCTTACGGTTGACTTCGCCCGGTGACTGGAGCAATCCCGGCGTCCACCTTGCATGAATTCCCCTCCCGATCGTAACCGTTGCAGGACGAGGCCGGCATGACATCTCGCCTACCGCAGGAATTGCACAGAAAGAGGGCGACGTCGCACGCAGCGCGCAGGCTTGCCTGCGTGGTCGCAGCGCTCGGATGCCTCGCGGTGCCCGCTTGGGCCGACAGCCTCAAAATCGGCCTGCGCGACGACCCGGATACGCTCGATCCAGTGCTCTCGCGCAGCTTCGTCGGCCGGATCGTCATGGCTTCGTTCTGCGACAAGCTGTTCGATATCAGCCCGTCGCTGGAGATCGTGCCGCAGCTTGCGACCGGCTCTTCATGGTCGGCCGATGGCAAGGAATTGATTATCACGCTGCGTAGCGGTGTGGTATTCCAGGATGGTGAACCGTTCGATGCCGCGGCTGTCAGGTTCAATCTCGACCGCGACCTGAATTTTCCCGGCTCGAACCGGCGCAGTGAATTGCCGGCGATCAAGAGCGTCGAGACGGTCGATCCACTGACGGTGAAAATCGCGCTCGATGCGCCGTTTGCCCCGCTGGTCGGCGTGCTGACCGATCGCGCCGGCATGATGGTCTCGCCCAAGGCAGCCTCGGCGCCCGGTGCCGACATGGCCAATCATCCGGTCTGCGCCGGTCCGTTCCGATTGGTCGAGCGCGTGCCGCAGGACCGGATCGTGGTCGAGCGCTTCGACCGCTATTGGAACAAGGACCACGTCAAGCTCGACCGCATCACCTATCTGCCGATCCCAGATACCACGGTGCGCGTGGCCAATCTGAAATCCGGCGATCTCGACTTGATCGACAATCTGTTGCCGACCGATTTCCCAGAGATCGAGGCTAATCCCAGGCTCACCACCGCCAGCATCCCGGAATTGGGCTATTACGGCATTACCTTCAACCTGGCCAACGGGGCGGCGGCGAAGACGCCGTTGGGCAGCGATGCTCGGGTCCGTCAGGCCTTCGAATTGTCGCTCGACCGCGATGCGATCAACGAGGTGGTGTTTGCCGGCAGGGCGACCCCCGATAATCAGTTCGTTTCGACCGACAGCCCGTATCACGATGCCGGCTTGAAACCGCCGCCGCGCGACCTCGCCAAGGCCAAGGCGCTGTTGCAGGCCGCCGGCGCGCCGCATCCCGAAGTCACGCTCTTGGTCAATACCAGCCCGGAATTGCAGCAGCAGGGCCAGATGATTCAGGCGATGGCGGAAGAAGCCGGGTTTGCGGTCAAGCTGCAAACCATCGAATTCGCCTCCGGCCTTGCCGCGGCCCAGCGCGGCGATTTTCAAGCCCTGCTCCTGGCGTGGAGCGGCCGGATCGACCCGGACGGCAATGTCTGGTCCTTCCTCCATAGCGGTGGTGCGCTCAATGACGGACGGTACCAGAGTGCCGAGGTGGATCGGCTGCTCGACACCGCCCGGCAAGCGCCCACAACAGCCGCGCGCAAGGCGCTCTATGATCAGACGCAGGCGATCACCGCGACGGACCTGCCGGTGATCTATCTCTATCACCGGGCCGTGATCTGGGGCCTGTCCAAGACTGTGCATGGTTTCGTGCCGGTGCCGGACGGGCTGATCCGGGTCATCGATCTCGGCAAATCCTGACGAGTCATGCGCCGCTACATTCTTCATCGCCTGGCACTGCTGGTGCCCACCCTGGTCCTGGTCTCGATGCTGGTCTTCGGGCTGCAACAGCTTCTGCCCGGCGATCCGGCGCTGGCGCTGGCCGGTGAGCAGCGCGATCCGGCGGTGATCGAGTTCCTGCGCCACCGCTACCATCTCGACCAGCCCTTGCCGGTGCAATATCTGCTGTGGCTCGGTGGCGTGCTGCATGGCGATCTGGGTGAATCGATCCGCATTCAGCGCCCTGTCCTGGAACTGGTGGCCGACAAGTTGCCGGTGACGCTGGAACTCACCATCTTCGCCATGGCAATTGCGCTTGCCATCGGCATTCCGGCCGGCGTGCTGGCCGCGGTCAAGCGCGGCACGGGCTGGGATTATCTCGCCAATGGCGTCGCCCTTTGGGGGCTCTCGACGCCGAATTTCTGGCTCGGCATTTTGATGATCCTGCTGTTTTCGGTCGAACTGGGCTGGCTGCCGGCGTCCGGCTTTGTCAGCCCGTTCGAAAGCCTAGGCCGCAATCTCGCGACGCTGATCATGCCGGCCTTCGTGCTGGGCAACGCCATCGCCGCGGTGGTCATGCGCCACACCCGATCCTCCATGCTGCAAGCGCTGCGCTCGGACTATGTGCGCACCGCGCGGGCCAAGGGCCTGAGCGAGATCCGCGTTATCCTGCGCCACGCCCTGCCCAATGCGTTGCAGCCGGTGATCACGCTGGGCGCGCTTGAATTCGGTGCTCTGCTGTCGGGTGCGGTGCTGACCGAGCAGGTCTTCACCATCCCCGGTTTCGGAAAGCTGATCGTCGATGCCGTGTTCAATCGGGATTACGCCGTGGTCCAGGGCGTCGTGCTGGTGACAGCGAGCTTCTACACCCTGCTCAATCTCGCCGCCGACGTGCTCTATGCCGTAGTCAATCCAAGGCTGCGTACATGAGCCCGGCCCTGATCGAACTTCAGCGCTTCTTCCGACGCCTGACCCGGCGAAAGCCCGCCCTGTTCGGGCTGGTCGTGGTGCTGATCTTCATCGCGGTGGCGGCACTCGCGCCGCTGCTCGCCCCGGCCGACCCAATCAAGGGAAATTGGGGGGCGATCCGCAAACCGCCTTCGATGGCACATTGGCTCGGCACCGATGAACTCGGCCGCGACCTCCTGAGCCGGATCATCTGGGGGGCGCGTGCCTCGCTCATGGCCGGCATCGTCTCGGTCGGGCTGGCCCTTGCATTGGGCGTACCGCTCGGCCTCACGGCCGGCTATGCCGGCGGCAAGGTCGAGGCGGTCGTGATGCGCTTCATCGATGCGGCGCTGGCGATCCCGTTCCTGATCCTGGCGATCGCCATGGCGACTTTTCTGGGGCCGAGCCTCGATAATGCCATGCTGGCGATCGGGCTATCGGTCACGCCGATCTTCGCCCGCCTGACGCGCGGCCAGGTCCTCTCGGCCAAGCATGAAGACTACATCGAGGCGGCCCGTGCGCTGGGCAACCCGCCCTGGCGCATCGCGATCCGTCATGTCCTGCCCAATGTGATGCCGCCGATCCTGGTGCAATCGACGCTCGCCGTCGCCGGGGCAATCATCGCCGAGGCGGCACTTTCCTTCCTCGGCCTCGGCCAGCAACCGCCGGAGCCGAGCTGGGGCAGCATGCTGAATGCCGCACGCAGTTTCCTCAGTCAGGCGCCCTGGCTCGCCATCGCGCCGGGCGCAGCGATCTTCGTGGTCGTGCTCGCCTTCAACATGTTCGGCGACGGACTCAGGGACGCGCTCGACCCGCGGGATCGCTGAATCAGCTTATCCCCCGACGGCTACAGCCCAGCCCGAAGACCTCACGCCTTCGGCGTATTGGCCTGAAGGAACGGAAGAACCGCCAGATTGAAATCTCGCGGCGTCACCGAACTGAAATTATGTCCGCCATCGCCGAACAGCTTCAACTCGGCACCGGGAATCGCACGAGCCAGCGCTTCGCTGTAATAGGCCGGCGTCACATTGTCATCGACCGCAGCGACCACGAGGGTCGGCACCTTGATCCCGCCCAGTTCGTCGGAGCGATCGAACGCCATGATCGCCTCGATCCGGCTCATCATGATCTCGGTCGGCGGGAAATTCGCCACGAGTTGCGCTTCGATGCCACGCAGCTTTTCGTTATGGGCTGCGATCCAATGGTGCGGATAGAGCATCAGGCTGGCGTTCTGGATGTAGGCCGTGGGACCCAGCCCTTCCAGGATTTCACGGCGCATCATGAAATGGCGGCGGAAATAGGCGTCGGGCTTGGGCCAGCCAGCGGCCAACACGATCGAGGTGACGCGCCGGGGATGATCAAGCGCCAGCACCTGGGCGATGGCCGCCCCGGTCGAATGACCGACCAGATGCGCCGCGTTGATGCCGAGCGCATCCATCAGGGCCACGACGTCCTGGGCCATCTTTTCGACCGTGTACTTCATCCGCACATGGTCGCTCTGGCCCATGCCGCGATGATCGAAGCTGACGACGGAATAGTCGCGCGCAAAGGCCGATTTCTGGTCTTGCCAATAGCTTGCGAGACCGCCCAGGCCGGAGATCAGAACGACCGGATGGCCATCACCCTGACGTTCAACATAGAGGCTGCAATCGCCCACGGACATACGCGGCATGGTGCCTCCCGCCTCTCATAGTGCATGGATGGCAGGTACCATCCGTGCCCCTTTGCTGTCAAACCATCGCACGCAAAACGTGACGATTCCGCCTGCAACGCGGCCATGCGCAGGGCACGAATCTAAGAAAAAAATCCACGTGGATTCCCAGCGGAACTGTGAAGCGTCGGCTGCGTTTACTGTGCAACCACTCGGCGGGACAAAACCGGGCGGCGTGTCGAATACCCGCTTAGGCCAGATGAGCAGGCGCACCATGAAGAGAAGCACCGAGCGTACCCAGGCTATCGATTGCCATGTCGGCGCGCGTATCCGAGAGCGCCGCATCATGCTGGGGCTGACCCAGCAACAGATCGCCGATCTGATCGGAGTCACCTATCAGCAGGCGCACAAATACGAGCGCGGCATCAATCGTATCTCGGCCGGACGGCTGTTCGAGATCGCACGGGTTCTCAGCGTGCCGATCGCCTACCTGTTCGAAGGGGTCGATACCGGCGAGGATGCCACGACGAATTCGCCGCGCGAACGTATGTGTCTGGAATTGGCACGCAATTTCAGCCATATCCCGAACGAGCGGCATCAGGATGCACTGAGCCAGCTGGCCCGCGCGCTGGCAACCGGTCACTGACCCGGACGTCAGGTCAGCGGGTGGGGATAGGTTTTTCACCGCGATAATCGTAGAAGCCACGCTGGCTCTTCTTGCCGAGCCAGCCTGCTTCGACATATTTTACCAGCAAGGGACAAGGCCGGTATTTCGAATCGGCCAGCCCCTCATAGAGCACCTGCATAATCGACAGGCAGGTGTCGAGACCGATGAAATCCGCCAGTTCGAGCGGCCCCATCGGATGGTTGGCGCCGAGCCGCATCGCTGTATCGATCGCGTCGACCGAGCCGACGCCCTCATAGAGCGTATAGACCGCCTCGTTGATCATCGGCAGCAGGATGCGGTTGACCATGAAGGCCGGGAAATCCTCGGCCGCAACCGGCGTCTTGCCCAGATGCACCGCCAGATCGCGGATGGTCTGAAACGTCGGTTCCTCGGTCGCGATGCCGCGGATCAATTCGACCAGCGCCATGACCGGCACCGGATTCATGAAATGCATGCCGATGAAGCGGCCCGGCCGGTCGGTGACCGAGGCGAGCCGCGTCACCGAAATGGACGAGGTGTTGGTCGCGATGATCGCCTCGGGCTTCAGCACCGGCACGAGGGTTTTGAGGATCTCGCGCTTGATCGCCTCTTTCTCGGTCGCCGCCTCGATCACCACATCGCAATCGGCGAAGATGGCATAGTCGGTGCCGGTTTCGATCGCCGCCAGGGCCGCCGCTCGCTCGACCTCCGTGATCTTGCCGCGGGCGATCTGGCGCGCGAGATTGGCCGAAATGGCCTCAAGCCCGCGCGTCAACGCCTCCGCACTCAGATCGCTGAGCTTGACCGCGTAGCCAGCCCTCGCACAGATCTGGGCGATGCCGGAGCCCATCTGGCCGGCGCCGATGACGCCAATGCGCGAAATCATCCGATTCTCATCCTTGCTGCGCGGGACATGAAGGCCGGGCGGGATGCCCGGCCTTACCGTTGCCGCTCAGCCCTTGACCTTCGCCAATTCCGCCGATAATTCCGGCACGAGCTTGAACAGATCGCCGACCACGCCGTAATCGGCGATCTGGAAGATCGGCGCCTCTTCATCCTTGTTGATCGCAACGATGACCTTGCTGTCCTTCATGCCGGCGAGATGCTGGATCGCCCCGGAAATGCCAACGGCGATATAAAGCTCGGGTGCGACGATCTTGCCGGTCTGACCGACCTGATAATCGTTCGGGACAAAGCCGGCATCGACCGCCGCCCGGCTGGCCCCAACGGCGGCACCTAATTGGTCGGCGATCTTGTCCAGCATATGGAAATTATCGCCCGACTGCATGCCGCGCCCGCCCGAGATGACGATGCGCGCCGCGGTCAGCTCGGGCCGCTCCGATTTCGACAATTCGGCGCCAACGAAGCGCGCGAGATCGGTCACGGGGCCGGCCTCGATCGTCTCGATCCGGGCCGAACCGCCCTCGGCAGCGGCCGCAGCGAAGCCGGTACCGCGCACCGTGATCACCTTGATCGCATCCTTGGACTGCACCGTCGCCAGCGCGTTGCCGGCATAGATCGGGCGCACGAAGGTGTCGGGCGAGACCACCGACTGGATTTCCGAGATCTGCGCGACATCGAGCATCGCCGCCACGCGCGGCATGAAATTCTTGCCGAAAGTGGTGGCGGTGGCGAGCACATGGCTGTAGCCGGGCGCGAGCTTCACGACCAGCGGCGCCACTGATTCGGCGAGCAAATGCTCATAGGTCGCCGAGTCGGCGAGCAGCACCTTGGCGACGCCCGCGATCTTGGCGGCCGCTTCGGCGGCGGGCCGGGCATTATGGCCGGCGACCAGCAGATGGACATCGCCGCCGATCGCCGCCGCGGCCGTGACCGCGTTCAGCGTGGCCGATTTCAGCGCCGAGTTCGTGTGCTCGGCAAAGACCAGGACCGCCATCAGATCACCCTCGCCTCATTCTTCAGTTTATCGACCAGTTCGGCGATCGAACCGACCTTCTTGCCGCCCTGCCGCTTGGGCGGCTCTTCGACCTTGAGTACCGTCAGATGCGGCGTCACATCGACGCCGAGGTCGGCCGGGCTGGTCGCATCGATCGGCTTTTTCTTAGCCTTCATGATGTTGGGCAGCGAAGCATAGCGCGGTTCGTTCAGCCGCAGATCGGTCGTGACCACGGCCGGCAGCTTCAGGGTCACGGTCTCCAATCCGCCATCGACTTCGCGCGTCACATCGGCGGCACCATCGGCGATCTTGACCTTGGAGGCGAAAGTGCCCTGCGACCAGCCAAGCAACGCTGCCAGCATCTGGCCAGTCTGGCTGCAATCATCATCGATCGCCTGCTTACCGAGGATCACCAATTGCGGCTGTTCCTTGTCGCACAGCGCCTTCAACAGCTTGGCGACGGCCAGCGGTTCCAGCGCGGCATCGGTCAGGACGTGAATGCCGCGATCGGCCCCCATCGCCAGCGCGGTGCGGATCGTCTCCTGGCACTGCTGAACCCCCAGCGAAACCGCGACGATTTCGGTGACGATGCCGGCTTCCTTCAGGCGGATCGCCTCTTCCACGGCGATCTCGTCGAACGGATTCATCGACATTTTGACGTTGGCGGTTTCGACGCCCGTCTTGTCCGCCTTGACGCGCACCTTGACGTTATAGTCGATCACCCTTTTTACGGCGACGAGAACTTTCATCGACAATCTCCGGTCATGAAGAGTGGCCCCTCCCCTCTCTTCGGTCTCACGCGGTAAACAAGTTCGCCCCCAGCGGAGCGCCGGACGATATGGGCGACGCCAACCTCTGTCAACCGCATGGCACCGCGGCCACCATGCCGTCGGCCACGGTGCTGCTAAATCAGGCCTGACCTCCGTGCCCATTGCCGGAGGGTGGCAATAATCGCACGCAATCGGCGGCGAACCGGGTCGCCGCCGGGTCGGGGCTTGTCGGGTCAGGTGATCGAGGCCACGGCGCGTTTGGCCATCACCGTCACCAGATGCGCGCGGTATTCGGCACTGGCGTGGATATCGGCGTTCAGATCGTCAGCCGGAAGATGGAGACCGGCGATCGCATCGGCCGTGAAATTGCGTTCCAACGCCTGCTCGAAGGCGCTCGCCCGAAACACCGCCGGGCCGGCACCGGTCACCGCGACCCGTACCGCCGAGCCGGCCTTGGCGACGAACACGCCGACCACGGCGTAGCGCGACGCCGGGTTGGGGAATTTGGTATAGGCCGCTTTGTCCGGGATCGGGAAAGTGATCGAGATCACGATCTCGGCCGGCTCCAACGCCGTCTCGAACATGCCGGTGAAGAAGGATTCGGCGGCCAGTTCGCGCCGATCGGTGCGCACCGTCGCACCGAGCGCCACCAGGGCCGAGGGATAATCCGCCGCCGGGTCGTTGTTGCAGATCGAGCCGCCGATCGTGCCGCGATGGCGCACCTGGGCATCGCCGATATTGCCGGCCAGATCCGCCAGCGCCGGAATCGCGGCCCTGATTTCGGGCGACGCGGCCACGTCGGCATGGGTCGTCATGGCGCCGATGGTGATGCCGCCGCCATTGCGGCTGATGCCCTTCAACTCGGAGAGCTTCGCCAGATCGATCAGATCGCTCGGCTGCGCCAGACGCTGCTTCAAGGTCGGGATCAGCGTCATGCCGCCGGCCAGCAGCTTGCCGTCATCGGCACTGCCGATCGCGGTGACGGCCTCGGCCAGGGTTTTCGGTACCTGATAGTTGAAGTCGTACATGGGATGGTTCCTTAGGCGGCCGCTGGGGCCGTCCGATGAGACTGGATCAACCGCCAGATTTTTTCCGGCGTCGCCGGCATATCGACGGGTCCGATACCGAGCGGCGCCAGGGCATCGGCCACCGCATTCATGATCGCCGCGGGCGAGCCGATGGCACCGGCCTCGCCGCAGCCCTTGACGCCCAGCGGGTTGTGCGTACAGAGCGTGACATTGTGCGAGACATCGAAATTCGGCAAATCGTCGGCACGCGGCATGCAGTAATCCATGAACGAACCGGTCAGCAATTGCCCGCTCGCCTTGTCATAAACGGTGTGTTCGAACAGCGCTTGGCCGATGCCTTGGGCGAGGCCGCCATGGACCTGACCTTCGACGATCATCGGGTTGATAATCCGGCCGAAATCATCGGCCGCGGTAAAGCGGATGACGCGCGTGACCCCGGTCTCGCAATCGATCTCGATCTCGGCGATATGCGCGCCGGCCGGATAGGTGAAGTTCTTCGGATCATAGAACGCCGTCTCGTCGAGACCGGGTTCCAACTCATCGAGCGGGTAGTTGTGCGGAACATAGGCGGTGAGCGCGATCTCGCCGAAACTCTTCGACCGGTCGGTGCCGACGACAGAGAATTGCCCGTCCTTGAACTCGATATCCGCCTCGGCCGCCTCCAACAGATGAGCCGCGATCTTGCGGCCCTTGGCGATCACCTTGTCCATCGCCTTGACGATGGCCGACCCGCCGACCGAGAGCGAGCGCGAGCCATAGGTGCCCATGCCGAAGGGGATCTTGGCGGTGTCACCATGGACGATCTCGATATTCTCGACCGGAATGCCGAGACCGGACGACACCACCTGAGCGAAGCTCGTCTCGTGCCCCTGACCGTGGCTGTGCGAACCGGTGAAGACGGTGACGCTGCCGGTCGGATGCACGCGCACCTCGGCCGCCTCGTAAAGCCCGGCACGGGCGCCGAGCGCGCCCGCAACTTTGGAGGGCGCGAGGCCGCAGGCTTCGACATAGGTCGAGATGCCGATGCCGCGCAGCTTGCCCTGGGACGCGGCCAGCTTGCGCCGCGCCTCGAACCCGGCATAATCCGCCGCTTCCAGCGCCATTTCGAGCGTCGCGAAATAATCGCCGCTGTCATATTGCAGCGCCACCGGCGTCTGATAGGGATAGGCATCGCGCGGGATGAAGTTGCGCCGCCGGAGTTCGGCCGGATCGAGTTTCAATTGCCGGGCCGCGACATCGACGATCCGCTCGACGACATAGGTCGCCTCGGGCCGCCCGGCGCCGCGATAGGCATCGACCGGCACGGTATTGGTGAACACGGCGCGCACCGCGCAATGGATCGCCGGTGTGGTGTAGGGGCCGGCCAGCACGGTCGCATAAAGGATGGTCGGAATCGACGGCGCGAAGGTCGAGAGATAGGCGCCGAGATTGGCGATGGTCGAGACGCGCAACGCCAGGAATTTGGCCTTGTCGTCGAGCGCCAGTTCGACATGGGTGACGTGATCGCGACCTTGCGCATCCGAGATAAAGGCTTCCGAGCGGTCGGCCGTCCATTTGACCGGGCGCTTCAATTGGCCGGAGGCCCAGGTGACGATCGCCTCCTCGGCGTAATGAAAGATCTTCGAGCCGAAACCGCCGCCGACGTCGGGCGCCACGACACGCAGCTTATGCTCCGGCAGATGCAGCACATAGGCGCCCATCAGCAGCCGGATGACATGCGGATTCTGGCTCGTGGTGTGGAGCGTGTAATCGCCGGTGCCGGGATCGTAATCACCGAGTGCGGCGCGCGGCTCCATCGCGTTCGGCACCAACCGGTTGTTGAGCAGATCGAGCTTGGCGATATGGGTGGCCTGGGCGAAGGCGGCATCGACCGCCGCCTGATCGCCGATTTCCCATTCAAAGCAGGTGTTTTGCGTGGCCTCGTCGAACACCAGCGCCGCACCCGGCTGGATCGCCTCGACCGCATCGACCAAGGCCGGCAGCACGCCATAATCGATCTCGATCAGTTCGGCCGCGTCCCTGGCCTCCTCACGGGTCTCGGCGATGATCACGGCCACCGGATCGCCGACATGGCGCACCTTGCCCTGCGCCAGCACCGGATGCGCCGGCTCGACCATCGGCTTGCCGTGCTTGTCGGTGATGCCCCAACCGCACGGCACCCCGCCTAGTCCGGCCGCGGCCAGATCGGCCCCGGTATAAATCGCGACCACGCCGGGCGATTCCATGGCGGCGACGCTATCGATCGCGCCGATCGTGGCATGGGCGTGGGGGCTACGCAGAATATAGGCGTGCAGCTGTCCCGGCCGGTTGAAATCGTCGGTGTAGCGGCCATGGCCGGTCAGGAAGCGCAAATCTTCCTTGCGGCGGAGCGGCGTTCCAATGGCGCCGTGCCGATCGGGCTCAGTCATCGCCGCCTACCTGCGCCATGGCGGCGGCCCCGGCTTTCACCGATTTCACGATATTGTGGTAACCGGTGCAGCGACAGATATTGCCTTCGAGCCAATCGCGGATTTCGGGTTCGCTGGGATTGGGGTTGTGGCGGACCAGATCGACCGCGCTCATCACCATGCCCGGCGTGCAGAAGCCGCATTGCAGCCCGTGATTGTCGCGAAACGCCTCCTGCATCGGGTGCAGCGCCGCGCCGGCCAGCCCCTCGATCGTGAGGATATCGGCGCCCTCGGCCTGGACCGCGAGCATCGTGCAGCTTTTGACCGACTTGCCATCGACATGAATGACGCACGCGCCGCACTGGCTGGTGTCGCAGCCGACATGGGTGCCGGTCAGGCCAAGCGTCTCGCGCAGGAACTGCACCAGCAGCGTCCGCGGCTCGACGGCACCTTTGCGCGTCTTGCCATTCACAGTCATCGTCACGGAGATGGACATCTTGGGGTTCTCCCTGGGTAGGCTTTCTTATGGGGCCGCGTGTGGCGGAGTTTCGTCGCGGGGCTCGGGTCGGTCAAGGTCTTAACGTGCGAAATACCACAGCAGCACGGCAATGA
>JAXDMU010000192.1:0-15296 GCA_034665905.1 Aliidongia sp.
CGCTGCCGAAAACCGTGGACGCCATCTTGCACCATTATCCCAAAGCCCAGCTTGCCAGCGAGGCCGACGATTTGGAGTGACCTCATGGCAGTGGCCCGGGATCCAGCAGGCGCTGAAGCCGTTGGGCCGCCAGCTGTGCGAAGCGAAACGTGACCGCCTTGCGCCGTGCTGGCGCCAGACGCACCACCGGCGCCGCGCGCAGAATTTCAGCACCGAACGCATCCGCCGCGATAAGGCCGCACTCGCCGGAAATGCGTTCATGCGGGAATCCATCGGAGATCGCGAAATAAAGCGAATCGCAAAAGTCACGATATTCGCCCCATTTCCGGTCGGCCCGAAAATCTTCGAGCGAAGATTTGACTTCGACGATGACGATGTCTCCGTTCGGCAGCAGCGCCATGATGTCGGCGCGCCGACCGTTTGCCAGGGTTACCTCCGTCAGAACTGACCAGCCATGCTGCACCAGCGCGCGGCAAACGCCGCGGGCCAGCAGAACTCCGGGCTGCATCAACGACATTTCTCTTGTCTCCGTCGCTTGCGTTTCGGGCCAGCGGGTCCAGGTAAAGGATTGTAGTTTAGCAAACGCCGCGCCAGTCGGCGCAAGCGACGTGCCGCAGCCATGCGCCGTCGTTGCTTGCAAGCATTTCGGACGCGGCGCTAGAACCACGGCTCGCTATCGAACGCTGGAGCCATTCTGCCATGACCGAACCTGATCGGCCTACCCCGCTTGCGCCGCGCGACGAGATCGCTGCCTACCGCGCGGCGGCCGCCGCCAATCAGTTCCGTCAGGCGCGGCTGGACAAACTGGATCAGATCCGGCAGCTGGGGATCGACCCCTACCCGGCCCATTTTGCGCCGAAAGATCAGGCAGCGGCCCTTGAATCCGCCTACGCCGCCCTGCCGCCCGGCGAAACGACCGACCACGTCGCGGCCGTCGCCGGCCGGATTCGGGCGATCCGCAACAGCGGCATGTTCATCGATCTGCACGACCAAAGCGGCAAGATCCAGATTTTTTGTCATAAGGATTTCCTGGCAGAGGACCAACTGGCCCTCGTGCGCCTGCTTGATCTGGGCGACATCATCGGCGTGACCGGGCGGGTCCGCCGCACCCCGCGCGGCGAACTCAGCATCAATGCCGGCAAGGTCGAGATCCTGACCAAGACGCTGCTGCCGCTGCCGGAGAAATACCACGGGCTTCAGGATCTGGAGACGCGCTACCGCCAGCGCTATCTCGACCTGATCATGAATCCGGACTGCCGGGCAACCCTGCGCAAGCGAAGCGCTATCGTCGCGGCGTTGCGCAATTTCCTGATCGAAAAGGGGTTTCTCGAAGTCGAAACGCCGATGCTGCACACCATCCTCGGCGGTGCGACGGCCAAGCCATTCATCACACACCATAATGCGCTCGATATGGATCTCTATCTGCGCATTGCGCCCGAATTGCATCTGAAGCGCCTGATCGTCGGCGGCCTGTCCGACAAGGTATTCGAGATCAACCGGAATTTCCGCAATGAAGGACTCTCACCCCGGCACAATCCCGAATTCACCATGATGGAATTGTATCAGGCATTTGCCGACTATCGCGACATGATGGGCCTGACCGAAGCGATTCTCGAATGTGTCGCGCGGGCCGCCAACGGTACGGCGGAGGCGAAATACGGCGAGACGATCCTGAATTTTGCCGGCCCGTTTCCACGCCGCGCCATGCACGAACTGGTCGCCGAGAAAACCGGCATCGATTTCTTGACGCTCGATAGTGCCGAAGCGGCACGCGCCGCGGCGAAGGCGCTGGGCTGCAAGATCGAAGGGCACGAAAATTGGGGGCAGGCGCTCGAAGCGGCCTTCGCGGCAAAAGTCGAGCACGATTTGATCCAGCCGATCCACGTCACCCATCATCCGCGCGACATATCGCCGCTCGCGAAGCTTTATCCGCCCGAGCCGCGTCTGACCGAACGCTTCGAGACCTATGCCAACGGCATCGAGATGGGCAACGGCTTTTCGGAATTGAACGATCCGGTCGATCAATTCGAGCGCTTCGAAGCGCAGGTCCGGTTGCGCGAAAGCGGCGATGACGAGGCGTCGCAAATGGATGCGGATTACGTCACCGCGCTGGAATACGGCCTGCCGCCGACCGGCGGCCTCGGCATCGGCATCGATCGTCTGGTCATGCTACTGACCGACAGCCCCTCGATTCGCGACGTCATCGCGTTCCCGACGATGCGGCCGCAGGGCTGAGGCCACGGCCGGGACGGGTGCGTACGAAGATGTGATAAATCAAAAACGCCGCCGCCCCGAAGCCGAGAACACCGGTCGCCATCGGCATCGCGGTATGATCGTAAAACCGGCTGGCCATCCAACTCGCCAATGCCGCTCCGGCGATTTGCAGACAGCCGATCAAGGAAGACACGAAGCCGGCGATGTTGGGATGCGGCTCCATCGCCGCCGCCGTGGCGTTGGGCGTAATCAACCCAAGGCCGAAAACATAGAACGTGACGGGCAGTGCCACCCCCCAGATGCCGGCGGCGCAAAACACCTCAACGACCATCGCCACCCCAGCCCCAAGCACCAACAGCAGGCCGCATTGCAGCAATTTTTCGCCGTCCCAATATCGCAGAAGCGTCGCATTGGCGAAACCGCCGCCGACCAGCGACATGGCGGGAATCGCAAAGAAATAGCCAAACCGGTCGCTGCGGAGCCCAAAGACCTCAATGTAGACGAACGGCGCGCCCGAGATATAGACGAACAGCCCACACAGCAACAATCCGCTGACCGCGGCGAACCCCAGCGTGCCGCGGCTTTGGAACACCGCCCGATAATTACCGACGAGACGTCTCACGCGCAATGCGTGAAGATCGGGCCGATCGAGCGATTCCCTCAGGCGCAACGCGACCACGGCCAGAATCAGCATTCCGGCCCCGCCCAGAAACACGAAGATCGCCTGCCAGCCGATCCACTCAAGAAGATACCCCCCGGCGATCGGCGCCAGCAGCGGTGCGACCGACATCACCACCGTCATATGGGACATCATGCGTGCCGCCCGATGGCGTTCGAACAGATCGCGCACCATGGCGCGCCCCAAAACCGGCCCGACGCATGCGCCGATGCCTTGCAGAAACCGTGCAGCGACCAGCCACCCCAGACCCGGGCTGACCGCACAGCCGAAGCCGCCCAGCGCGAATACGGAAAGCCCCAGCAACAACAGCGGCTTGCGGCCGTGACGATCGGACAGCGGACCAAAGCACAGCTGCCCGACCGAGAAGCCCAGGAGAAAGCCCGATAACGTCCACTGCACCTGATCGGGATCGGCAGCGAAAACACGTTCGAATTCCGGCAGGGCCGGCAAACTCATGTCGATCGCCAGCGCGTTCAGCGCCGTGAGCGCCCCCAGAAGCACGACAAATCCGAGAGAACCGGGAGACAGCATGATCGGCAACAAACCTGGTAGGGAAAATGGGCGGACAGGCTATCATGCCGGGATACGCTTTTGTCGTACCGACGACCAGCGAATGCCGTGCAAATACCACATACGAACGCCTTCGATACCGGCGCTTATTGCGCCCGGGAATGATCGACGACTTCGCGTTTTGGTAGGATGACACGTCGGCGAATTTCGACGACCAAACGGTGAGCGTGGTCAGGTTACGCATTTTTCCGTGACGAAATCCGCAAAAGAAGGCCATTTCCCCCTTTTCTTTATTGTTGAAAATCACTATTTACGAGATACGAGTGTCGCTGACGAACGTTACCCTGGGAGTTTCGAGCGATAGATGCGCATCTGCGCTAGTCGTAGGTGTTGATATTTCCGGGCAACGATCGCAGGGGCAATCCCTACTCCGGTGACCATGTTTGCGTGTCCAGTCATTGCTGGAATGCGTTCTTTACAGGGCACTGGCCAGATCGCGCTGTCGTTTAATGAAGGACACCATGACAGATAGCTCTCCTTCTGCGGAGACCATCCGACTCGTCATCGAGATATTATCGGCTCGGGTGACGCCACTGACCGAACTGTCGCAGACCATTGCCAATATTGCGCAAGCAGTGGCACGGCTGGGGCAGTCCCCCTCTCGCGAACCAGTCCGGCCGGCTCCGGCGGTATTGCTCAGAACCGAACCGACGCGGCTGCCGCGGAAGCCGGTGATGGCCCGAAAGCCGGTGATGGCGCGAAAGCCGGTGATGGCAATGTGGCAACCGGTGGCGGCAACCCGCCCTGCGCCCCCCGAATCGTCTTTTCGCGTCGCGACCACGGTCGTTCCGACGATCATTCCCGCTCGGCGACGCGGTCGGCCGCGACGGATCGTTCCGGCTCAAGTCATCCCGGAAGTTCCGATGCCGGAAGTGCCGCCGCCGCAACCCCGGTTGCTGCGCCGGGCCGAAGCGTTGGCGCATGAGGCCGACCATCATGTCGAGAGCCAGCCGACCTTTCGCGCGCCCGATGGCCCGCTGCGGGGCGTGGTGAAATGGTTCGACGGTCGCGCCGGTAAGGGCGCTCTGCGTCTCATGGGCATTTCGGGCGATGTTCTGCTCGATCCGACCGTGCTCACCAATTCCGGCATCAAGCGTCTTTATAAGGACCAGGAAATCGAGGCGACGGTTGAAGAGACGGGCGGTCGCGTTCGGCTGTTGACCCTGTCGCTGCCCACCCGAAATGGTGAACCGGCACTGAATATGATGCCCGGCGAAATCACCGGTACGCTTCGCCGCCAGCCCCGCTCGGTTCAGGTGGAAATCAAGCGTGACGGCGTTCGCCAGACTGCTGCCCGGGCGGAGGCAGAGCATGTGTTCGGCGGTGTCGGACGCATCAAGGTCACGCGCCGACCGATACCATGATTGGACGGAATATTGGAATGGGGGCGTTCGAAATGTTCCCCGAAAGGATACAGCGGATAAGATGACAAAGTTTTTCTTTCCTCTTCCTTTAATTCCGATGCATATTTGACTGATGCCGTGTTTGGCTGGCGTAAAATCGCCGATCCGGAAAGATCGTATCCGCGAGAGCGTTAACCAGGTCCGGTTTTAAACTCACATGGCGCGCTTTGACAGTGCGCCGGTCATAGTTGGGGTAAAAACAAAATGTCCGACACAACAACGTCGCCGTCACATAACCAAATCTTGCGAATGGTGACGGACGTCATCTCCAGTTATCTGAAGAAAAATCCGGTCTCGGCTTCGGAATTGCCCGATGTCATCGGTTCGGTCTACGCCGCCCTGTCCGGTCAGCATGCCGAGCCGGCGGAGCCGGTCGAACAACGGCCTGAGCCAGCGGTTGCGATCAAGCGGTCGGTAACGCCCGATTTCATCGTCTGCCTCGAAGACGGAAAGAAGCTGAAAATGCTGAAGCGCCATTTGGCGACTGCTTATGGCATGACGCCCGACGACTATCGCCAGCGCTGGGGTCTGCCCCCGGATTATCCGATGGTTGCGCCAAATTACGCCCAGCAGCGGTCTAATCTGGCAAAGCAGATCGGCCTGGGCTCGCGCTCCCGGATCGAGGAAAAGCCGATGGCCCGCGGTCGCGGTCGCAAAGGTGGCACAGCCTGAGCAAGTCGGCTCGACGAGCCGTATCGGCCTGGGCTTTATACCGGCCCGGCACTCGCTTCTAGCAAGACCGCAATTTGTCGTTCATCCGATTCTCCCATGATTTTTTGGGAGAATCGGCTTGCTTCGGCCAAGGTCAACAACCGCAAACGCTGTTTGACGCGCGGCAGGTTGACCGGCGCCATCGACAAGGTTCGGATGCCGAGACCAAGCAGAAGTGCTGTGTAGCGCGGATCGCCCGCGATTTCGCCGCAAACGCTGACGGGAATGCGCGCACGCAACGCCGCTTCGGTTGCGAACTGGATCAACCGCAGAACGGCCGGGTGGACCGGATTGTAGAGATGTGCCACCTGCTCGTCCCCGCGATCGATGGCGAGCGTGTATTGAGTCAGATCGTTGGTGCCGATGGCAAAGAAATCCGCCTCGGCGGCAAAGGCGTCGGCCGCGAGTGCCGCACCCGGTATTTCGATCATGATGCCGAGCGGCGGCAACCGATCCGGCAGGACACATCCGGCACGACGCACTCGATTTGCCGCAGCTTCGAGAATGGTTCTCGTCTCGCGAACTTCCGTCAACGTTGAAATCATCGGCAGCAAAATCCGCACCGGCCCGAGCACACCCGCGCGCAAAATTGCCGCCAGCTGCGTCTCGAGAATCTCGCGATGCTTCAATCCGAAACGGATCGCGCGCAAGCCCAACGCCGGATTAGGGCTTTCCGCGGCAATACCGCGCAGTCCATAGGCCAGCTTGTCGCCGCCGATATCCAGCGTGCGCACTGTGACCTCCCGGCCCTTCATGCCGCGCACGAAAACCGCGAGCGCTTCGGCCTGCTCGTCCTCCGATGGCGGCGTCTCGCGATTCATGAACAGGAATTCGGTACGCACCAGTCCGATTCCCGCAGCACCGATTTCGACCGCCTGTTCCAGCTCGCGCGCCAGTTCCAGATTGACGTGCAGGCTGATTTCGACGCCGTCGCGCGTCACCGCCGGCAATTGCCGCACCAGGCTCAACTGCCGCTTTTCGCGCGCCAGACTGTCGAGCCGGATCTCGTATCGGGCCAGGGTCTGAGCACAGGGATTGACCGTCACCGTGCCGGCGGAGCCATCGATGATGACGAAATCACCGGGACGAATTCCGTGCAGCAGGCCGGCACAGCCAAGTACGGCCGGGATACCGAGCGCGCGCGCCATGATCGCGGTATGGCTGTCGGCCCCTCCCAGCGTCGTGGCGAAGCCCGCGATTCGGCCTGGATCCATCATGGCCGTATCGGCCGGGCTCAACTCGTCGGCGAGCAGCACGGCGCCCTCGGGCAGTTTGCCGACCGCGGCAAACGGCGTCTTGGTCAGATTGCGGATCAGCCGCGTGCCGACCACGCGGATATCGTCGATCCTCGCCGCCAGATAAACATCGCCCATCTCTGCGAAACTCTCGGCGATGGCATCGATTTCGATCCGCACCGCGGCTTCTGCATTGATACTTTCGGATCGGATTCGCTCCAGCACGCCGCGCACGAGGCGCGACTGAGTCAGCATCGCCAGATGGGCATCCAGGAGATACCCCACCTCTTCTCCGGCCGGGCCGTGCAGCGTCGCCGATTTGTCCTTGAGCTTGACAAGCTGGTGGCGCGACAAGGCGAGCGCATTGTCGAAGCGCGCTATCTCAGCCGGGATCTCGTCGCCCGGTACCACGAAATCCGGGACCGAAGGCGCCATATGGTCGCTGATATGGGCGATGCCAAACCCCAGGCCCGGGGATACGCCCAGCCCGCCTAAAATGCACTCGGGCTTGCCGGCCCACGACATGGCGTCGGGGAAAATCGCGGAACCGTTATTCTTCTTCATCGAAACCGCCCGCGACCAGTTCGGCTATGGCGTCGGCCGCTGCTCGCGCCTCTCCGCCGGTTACGCGGATCTCGATCACGGAACCGATGGACGCCGCCAACATCATCAGGCCCATGATCGACCGGCCGCTGACGATGCTGCCGTTTTTACTGACACGGACGTCGGCATCGAAGGTGCCGGCGAGCTTGACCAGCTTTGCCGCCGCCCGGGCATGCAGCCCCCGCTTGTTGCAGATGGTTACGATCCGTCGAACCGCCGGTGTCCCGTCAATGCCGTCGCCCACTGTCATCGTCCTATCCGCGTGCGTCGGCCAGCAATTGCGAGGCGACATTGATATATTTGCGACCCGCCTCCTGGGCGCCGGTCACCGCGGGCTCAAGCGGCGTATTCTGGCGCAAAGATGCAAGCTTGATCAGCATCGGCAGATTGATGCCGGCGATGACTTCGACTTTGGAGCGCACCATGAACGAGATGGCGAGATTGGACGGCGTGCCGCCGAACATATCGGTCAGAATGACCACGCCCAGACCGGCATCGACCCGGGCAATGGCCTCGCCAATATCCTGACGGCGGCGCTCCATATCATCGTCGGGGCCGATGCAAATCGCTTCGATATGGCCTTGCGGGCCGACGACGTGTTCCAAAGCCGCGATGAACTCGGCGGCGAGTCTGCCATGTGTGACCAGAACCATGCCAATCATCTAACACGTCCTCAAGGTACGTCGCCGCAATCGCCGGCGGGCGATTGCAACGAAACATCGGCGTTTGCCGCATCGACCGCCCGGGCGATATCGCGATGCGCCACGGTGACCACTTGGCCTTCGCCGCGAAACCAGACGCCCAGTTGCTCCGCCACGTAAACCGACCTGTGGCGCCCGCCCGTGCAGCCGATCGCGATGGTGAGGTATGATTTACCTTCTCGATCATAGCGCGGCAGAAGAGGCTGCAACAGCCCGGTCAACGATCCAAAAAAACCGGCATAACCCGGATCGGCGGCAACATAGGTGCCGACCGACGGGTCGAGCCCGGTCAAATCCCGCATCGCGGGATCGTAATATGGGTTGTCGAGAAAGCGCACATCGAAGACCAGATCGGCTTCGCGCGGCAGGCCCTGGCGGAATGAGAACGACGTTATAAAGATCTTGAGCCGGCGCTGACTGTCCAGCGCGAAATGCCCGGCCAGAATGCGCCGGAGATCGGCCGGCTTGGAGACCGAGGTATCGATGACCAGATCGGCGCGCGCGCGCAGGGGCGATACCACGTCGCGTTCGAGCCGGATGCCATCCATAACCGGCCGGTCGCCGGCCAGCGGATGGCGCCGCCGCGTCTCGGTATAGCGCCGTGCCAGAGCGTCGTCGTCGCAATCGACGAACACGAGGCGGCAATCGAGGCCGCGATCCGCAATCAGCTTGGTGAGTTCGCCCAACAGGTTGGCGACGGCAAAGCCGCGCGTGCGGACATCGATGCCGACGGCAATCGGCTGCGAGCCCGTCCCGGCCTGGCCGACGAGCCCGCGCAACAGCGACAGAGGCAGATTATCGACCGCCTCATACCCAAGATCTTCTAGCATTTTCAATGACGAAGTACGACCGGCTCCGGACATGCCGGTAATCAGCACAATCAACGGCCGCGTGCTTGCCACCGGAGTGGTCGGCTGCCGGGAGCTGGTGGCGAAATCGCTCATATCTTCGATATTATACCCATCCAGCGGTACCGCGCCAGAGTGCTCGCCCACCCCCAGCGCGACGCCCAATTTGGACACCGCCGATGCCTCGAACGGGGCCAGCGCCAGCAGAGGGATCGGAACACCATCATACGCCTCCGCCGCCCACTCCGGCAGGCGCTCGACCCGATCCGGTGCTACGAGATCGACAACCAGGGATATCGGGACATCGGCGCGATAGGGCATGCGCCGGATGCCGACGCCGCGCACTTCGATCAGCCCGGCGATGCTGGCGGGCGGCGTTGCGACTATCCGGTCCCCTGCCCGCGTCAACAGCACCTGATCATCCGCAATCAGCTCGGCCCCCGATGCGATCAGCCGCAGCGCCAGATCGGACTTCCCACACCCCGAGGGGCCGCGCAGCAGCACGCCACGGCCGGCGATCGAGATCGCGGTGGCGTGGACGGTGGTCACGGCGCCCGGCGGCGTGTCAGCCATTTTCGCGACCGTTCCCGGGGAGGCGAACGATGAAGCGGGCACCCGCGATGCCGTCCGCTTCATCGCGCCGGTTCTCGGCGGTCAGCCGTCCGCCATGAGCCTCGACGATCTGCTTCGAGATCGACAGCCCCAAACCCGAATGCGTACCGAACGACTCCCCGGCCGGACGCTCCGTATAGAACCGGTCGAAAATTGCGTCGAGCTTGCTTTCGGGAATGCCCGGCCCGTCATCCTCCATCGTGACGATGATCGCCTCGCCCTGCCGCCCGGCCCGGATAAGTATCCGGCCATCCGTCGGGCTGAATGACAGGGCATTGCCGATCAGATTCTGGAAGACCTGGACCAGCCGCCCTTCCTTGCCCTCAACCGTCAGCGGATCGGCTGGATCGGTCAATTCCAGCAAAAGGCGCGGCCCGGCGCCTTCGCAAGTCGCGTCACGAATCTCGACCAGCGTTGCGAGCATGGCGGCGAGCGCCACCGGCGCGCGCTCCAGCCGGCTCATTTCCGCATCGAGCCGCGACGCATCGGAAATGTCCGAGATCAGCCGGTCGAGCCGTTCGACATCGTGATGGATAATCGCCATCAGCCGCCGCTGCTTTTCCGGATCGAGCACGCGCGCCGCGGTCTCGACCGCGCTGCGCAGCGAACTCAGCGGATTCTTGATTTCATGGGCGACGTCGGCGGCAAAACGCTCGATCGCGTCCATCCGCCGCCACAGCGCACCGGTCATGTCGGCCAGCGCCACGCTCAATTCACCGATTTCGTCGCGGCGACGACTGAAATCGGGAATGCCGACCTGGCGGCCATTGCCGTGGCGAACCTTGTAGGCGGCCTCGGCCAGTCTGCGTACCGGCTGTGCGATGGTCCAGGCGAGATAAAGCGACAACAGCGTCGTCAGAGCCAGCGTGAACAGCACCAGTTCGAGGATTTCGGTGCGTACGGAAATCACCTGCTTTTCGAGATCGGCCGAACTCTTGGTCACCATCACGGCGCCCAGCACCTGTTTGTAGCGCCGTACCGGCACGGCGGCAGACAAAATCAGCCCGTGGGTCAGTGGATCGCTGCGCACGCCCGATTCGGGATGGCCGGCCATCGCTTCCAGGACTTCGGGATAATCGCCGGCACTCTGATCGGGCGTTTCCCGGTAGGGCAGATAATGCTCGCGCGCACGGATCAACCCGGACACAAGATCGACGGCCCGACTGATCATGCCGGGCGTGTCGTCGGGCGGCGGCAATTCCTCGATCTGAATCCCAGCACGGCTTCGGCCGACCGGACGGCTATCGGCAATCAGGCTCTGGTCGTCCTTGAACAGCCGGGCGCGGATATTGGTCGGCGCCACCAGGCTGACCGCCATGTCCTGAGCCAGTTCCGGCGCCCATTCCTGCGCCTCCTCGCCCTCCAGAATGGCGCCGGCGGCAAGCGCATTGGCGATAATGCCACCCTGCGTCATCAGCCCGTGCAACTCAGTATCGATCAGCGCACGTTCATAGCGATCGAGAAAGAGTATCCCACCACCCAGCACCACCACCGTTACCAGATTGACGGCCAGCACGCGGCGGGTCAGCGAGAATTGCCCGAAACGCGACCGCCGCCACACCCGTCCGAACCAGCCAGGGCGCGCCTCGCCCCGCCGCTCAGTTTTCCTTGTAGCGATAACCGACACCATAGAGCGTCTCGATATGAGTGAAATCATCGTCGATGAGCTTGAATTTCTTGCGTAGGCGCTTGATATGGCTGTCGATCGTGCGATCATCGACATAGATGTGTTCGCCATAGGCGGCGTCCATCAACTGATCGCGATTCTTGACATGGCCCGGACGCGCCGCCAGCGATTTCAGAATGAGGAATTCGGTGACGGTCAATTCGACATGGCCGCCCCGCCAAGTGCAGAGATGGCGCGAGCTGTCGAGTATCAGATCACCGCGCTGCATCACCGCATCGCCGTCGGGCGAAATCTTTTCCTTGGACAGCTCGACGCGCCGCAGCAGCGCCCGGATACGCTCGATCAACAGACGCTGCGAGAACGGCTTGGTGATGTAATCGTCCGCCCCCATGCGCAAACCCAGCGCCTCGTCGATCTCGTCATCCTTCGAGGTCAGGAAGATCACCGGCAGGCTGCCTTGCTTGCGCAAATGACCCAGCAATTCCATCCCGTCCATGCGCGGCATCTTGACGTCGAGAATGGCGACATCGACCGGTTTGGCCTGAATCCCGCGCAACGCCTCGGCCCCGTCATTGTAGCAATGCACGATGAAGCCCTCGGCCTCCAGCGTGATCGAAACCGACGTCAGGATGTTCCGATCATCATCGACGAGCGCTATCGTATTGGTCACGGGGACGTCCTCTTCAGGGTGGCTCCTGAAGTTATAGAGCGGTACGCGGCGTCATGCCAGCACCGCCCACCATATCGATCGACCTCGACAGCCAACGGCGGCCCGATCAGGCCGCCCTGATCCCCTCGACAAACGACAGCACCGCTTGCCACAGCTTGTCCGCCTGACCCGACAATTGGTTGGAGTTTTCGAGCGCCGTGCGGGCGTGTTCGTCGGTTTCCGCCGCCGCTTCCAGCACACCGGCGATGTTGCTGGAAACCTCGTCGGTGCCGATTGCGGCCTGATGGACATTGCGTGCGATCTCGGCGGTGGCGCCGGTCTGCTGGTCGACGGCCGCCGCGGTCGATGACGCGATCTGGTTGATTTCCCGGATCACCGACTCGATGCCCTTGATGGCGCTCGCGGCCTCCCTCGTCTCGCTTTGGATCGACGCGATCTGGCCGGCGATCTCCTCGGTCGCGCGGGCGGTCTGACCGGCCAGGCTTTTGACTTCCGAGGCGACCACGGCGAACCCCTTGCCGGCATCGCCGGCGCGCGCCGCCTCGATCGTCGCATTGAGCGCCAACAGGTTGGTTTGCGCGGCGATGTCGTTGATCAGCTTGACCACCTCACCGATCCGGTCGGCCGCCTTCGACAGATCCTCCATCGTCGCCGTCGTCTTGCTGGCCTGCACCGAGGCACGCCCCGCGACCTCGGCCGAGGTCTGGGCCTGACGGCCGATCTCGCGGATCGATGCCGACAATTCTTCGGCGGCCGAGGCGACGGTCTGGACGTTGACGGAAGCCTGCTCCGACGCCGCAGCGACCGCGGTCGATCGGGTTTTGGTCCGTTCGGACGCATTGTTCATGGTCGAAGCGCCGTCATGCATCCGCACCGCCGATTGCTTGACCGAATCCGCGATGCCCTTGACCGTGCTTTCCAGACGCGACGCCAGTTCGGTCAAGCCAGCCTTGCGATCCCGTTCGGCCTGTTCGGCCAGTCGCTGCTTCTCGGCATCGACCCCTGATATCCGTATGGCATTGTTCTTGAAGATGCCGACCGCGCGGGCCATGTCGCCGATCTGGTCCCGCCGGTCGGTGCCCTCGATCTCGGTCGAGAGATCGCCCTGGGCCAGACGCGACATCATGCTGGTAACCCGCCTGAGCAGGGCCGCGATCGAAAAGCTGACGAAACACGCCAGCACAATGCCAAGCAATACGCCGCCGATCGCGGCAATCGTGCCGGAAGCCGATGCGTCTTCGGCGATCCGCGCGGAGCGCGCGATATCGGCGCTCCGGCTGGTCTGATAGTCGTTGCGCAGGGCTTCCGCATCGTCGCCGAGCTTGATCCCGGTCTTGACCAGGCCCGAAAAATTCTCCTCGGTGGTCGTCGTCGAGGCAACGAGGAGATCGGCAGCGGACAGGAATTTGTCGATTTGGGCCGGCAGAGTATCGATGATCTTGGCGAGCCCCGGATTGGCCGACGGCAACGCCTTCACTGCCGCGAGTTCCCGGCCGACTCGGTCGCGTTCCGCCCCGATGACATCGACATCGGCCGACGCGAGTGCCGCAACATAGCGATAGGCGGTCGCGCGCACCGCCTGAACCGCCTGCTCGAGCCGTTGTGCCGCCGGCAGCGCCGCCTCGCCCATCGTACCGAGATCGAGCGTCACGGTCGTCAACATATTGGTGAGCCGCGCACCGCTGGCGTTCACGGACAGAAACGCAGCCTTCCGCTTCTTGAGTTCCTCGTCCAACCGGTCGAACGCGGCGTGATAGGCCGAAACGCCGATGCGCAGGACATCGCCGCGCGCACCGACGGCGGCGCCTGCCTTCTCCAGCGCTTTGTCAACCGGCTCGAAGGCGGTGAGCGATCTTGCCCGATCCGTCGCGGAGCCGGAACGGACATAATCGACGATGACCCGCCGGAGGATCAGAAGATTACGCGAAAAATCGCCGACCAGATCCGACGCCGTGGACTCCTGTTCGATGCGCGCGACATTGTCGCGCACATCACGGACTTCGCCATTATAGAAAATCGACGTACCCGCAATCAGCACGATCAACAGTCCGAACCCGCCGATCACGCGTGCGCTGAGGCTGGTCCGATTGACAATGGTCAGCAAGGACATGGGATTTCCCTATTTGCCAAAGGCACGGATGGCATCGATCTTGTCTTTGCCGAACTGCTTTTCGAACTCGCCTTCGAGCGCGGTCAGCGAAGCGGCGAAGGCCGCCCGGTCGACATCTTCGACCACATTCATGCCGCGGCGGCGCAATTCCTCGACGCCGCTCTTGTCGACCCGATCAAGGAATGCGCGCGACGCCTTGCCGCCCGACGCTGCGGCAGCGCGCAGCGCCTGCTGATCCTCCGGCTGGATGCGATCGAAAACCCGTTTCGAGATGAGGAAAACGGCTGGTGAATAGACATGCCCGGTCAGACACAGATAATGCTGAACTTTGTCGAAATTTGAGGCGAGGATCGTGGCAATGGGGTTTTCCTGCGCCTGAAACGAGCCAGCAGACAAAGCCGGATAGAGATCGGGAAATGGCAGGGACTTCGCGTCGGCGCCGAGCGCCTTGAAGCTCGCCACCATCACGTCCGACTGCGGCACGCGGATCTTGAGCCCCTGGAGATCTTCGGGACGGCGAACCGCCTTGTCCGTGGTCGTCACATGGCGAAGTCCGTTTTCGCCCCACCCCAGGCCGACGATGCCCATCGGCTCGAGCCGGGTAAGCGCCATCTTGCCGATCTCGCTGTCGAAGATGCCGCGTGCATGGGCGAGGTCGCGGAACAGGAACGGAATGTCAAAGATGCTGAGTTCTGGAACGAACGAGGCAAAGGCCGCGGTCGACGTAAAGGCCATGTCGAGCGTACCAGCGCTCACATCCTGCGCCATCTCCAGTTCGCCGCCCATCGACCCCGATGGATAAAGTTCGACCCTAACCCGGCCGCCACAATTCCGCTCGACCTGGGCCGCGAACGCAGCGGCACCAGCACCGAATTGCGCTTCCCGAACGCTGATGAAACCGATTCGCAACACTTGCGGCCGGATGGCGGCTTGCGCGCGCCTGATGCCTGGCAAGCCGACTGCCGCGGCGGCACCGCTGGATGCAAGGAAATCCCGTCTTTTTATCATGGCACGTATTTCCGCCCGCAACGGATTGCATAAATCATTTCTCCCTATAGAGAAATGTAAAAGTTAAGAATCTGTATAGCGCTCAACCAGCCATTTTCATTATGGCGTTTTACGCTCGTTCTCTTCGCACCAATATGGCGCGAAGAGCGAGATGGCCAATTCCGCTTTCTTCTCCTCTCCACCCTTGGGTGGAGAGGAGAAGATTTTGGAGAGGGTTCAGCGTTTCTGCGCGCTCGACGAGGTCGTCGTGCGTGGCGGCGGCTGGGGCGGCGGCAGGGTGACAGGCACCGGGCCGACGACACCGG